>CANHON010000057.1 GCA_947462115.1 Deltaproteobacteria bacterium
CCGTGCAGCAGGGCCATCAGCTCAATGCGCACCGGGTCTTCGGGGCTCAGCTCCCGCACCATCTCCAGGCGCGCGGCGTGGAGGGCCAGCTCCTCGACCCGACCCGCGGTGCTGATCACGCCAAAATCGTCCCGCACCCGGCGGATCCACGCGTCGCGGGAGGCGAAGGCCTCCGGCACGAGGCCCACCGCCTGCGCGAGCTCCCGGAGGGCTTCGGGGCTGAGCCCGTCGAGGAGGTGGTAGAGGAGCCAGATGCTGGCGATGTTCTCGCTCGCGACGCCGGCTTGGTTGAGGCTAACGGTGGCGCGCGGGTCGTGGTCCGCCCGAGGCGCGTACCAAGTCCCCTCAAAAGGGAAGACAGCGACGCGGTTGTCGAGCGGATCGGTGGGCGCCCAGCCGAGCTGGAGGGCGGTGTAGTAGAGCAGCGGCTTCCAGGTCGAGCCGAGCTGCCGTTTGGCCGCCACCGCGCGGTTGAAGTTTTGGTTGTCGCTCCCGCCGACCATGGCCCGGATGGCGCCATTTTCGAGGAGCAGCACCGCGCCTTGCAGCTCCGGGCGCAGCTCCAGGTCGCAGCGGCCCGGGGCCGCGAGGCTGACCATCACCCGCGCGCCGACGGGGATCGCGTCCAGCACGGCGGTGCGATCGGCGGCCGTCGCCGAGCGCCCGCTGTTGCCGTCTTTGGCCCGGGCGAAGACCGCGGCCATGCGGGTCACGGCCGCGGCGTCGATGACACAGCTCTCGGCGCCGACGGCGACAACGGACTTCTTTCCGTCATTCTCCCGAACCACAGCCTCGTAGAAGCCGCCCTCCACAAACGCTTGGGGCGCCTCGGCGCCGTCGGGCGCGGGCGGCAAGCGGAGCCGCTCGGGGCGGAGGTCCTCGAGCACCGGCCCCACCTCGCTCAAGTGGTGGCCGAGCGCGTAGAAGGCCGAGCGCTGGGCGTGGACGTCGAGCGTGGTCACCACCTCCAGGCCGGCGGTCGACGGGTTGTCAATGCCAAGCTGGGCGAAGACCTCCGGGAAGGGCGCCTGCTCGAGGCGGGCGGCGACCTCATCGAGCAGCACCGACGAGTCATACCGGAAGACCCCGCGCCGAAACGGGATCTCCATCGCGCGGAGCCGGGCGTGCTCCTCGTGGCTGAGCTTGCCCATCGCGAGCATGCGGTCCAGGACGTAGCCGGTGCGCGCCTGGGCCCGCGCCCGCGCCTTCGCCCGACGCTCCTCGGTCGCGCCGATGAACGGGTTGTAGTTGGCCGGCGCCTTGACCAAGCCGGCGATGAAGGCGCACTCCAGCACGTCCAGCTCGCCGACGTCCTTGTCGAAGAAGTACCGCGCGGCGATGGCGATGCCGCGGCCGTTGTGGCTGACGTGGAACTGGTTGGCATAGAATTCAAGGATCTTCTTCTTGCCGGCCCGCTTGTCGTCGGCGCCGAAGGCGTGCTCCAACCGCAGCGCGTTCGCGAGCTCGTCCACCTTCGAGCGCAGCGACCGATCGGGCCGGTAGAACAAGTTCTTGGCGGTCTGCTGGGTGAGCGACGAGCCGCCAGCGACGAGGCCGCCCGCCTTGAGGTTCTGGACCATGGCGCGGGCGATGCCCTGGGGATCCACGCCGGGGTGCTCCCAGAAGCGCTGGTCTTCGGCCGCGACGATCGCATCGACCCAGGCGGTGGGGAGGCGCTCAAAAGGCACATACTGACGGTGCTCTTGGGCGAAAAACACGCCGATCCGGGTCTGGCCGTCGGCGTAGAGCACCGCCGACTCCTGGGCGATGATCGCCATGATGGCCGGCTCCGCGAACTGATCGGCGCTCGCCCCGAGGCGCCCCGACTCGAAAAGCCCGATGGCACCGCCGATCGCGAGCGCGGCCGAGACCACTGCCGACAGGGTCAGCCGCAGGGCCCAGCGCGCCAAGCCCCGGACAAAATCTACCAATCGTTGCAGCATCGTCCGCTCCGGCGGCTGGAGGGCCGCGCTCATCCGCTTCAATCGACCCATCGTGCAGCTCCTTGGCCCAGCGCGGGCAAGGCATCGTTGAGCTCGGCCAGCACGCCGAGCAAGCGGGCGTTCGCCCCGTCCGCGCCCTGGGCGGCGGCGACGTGGCGGCAAGCCTCGCCGAGCCCCGGCGCTTGCACGGCCCGTTCCAGGGCAGCGGCGACCGCCGCGGGGCTGCGCTCCTGCACCGCAAGCCAGGGCGCGGGGAGCAGCTCGGCCGCCCCGTCCCAGCGGGTGGTGACCGGAGGCACCCCCGCGGCCATCGCCTCCAGCACGGCGTTCGCGCTGGGATCGTAGGCGGTCGGCAGCAGCAGCGCGCGGGCGCCGGCGAGGGCCTCCGCCACCCCGAGGCTGCCCCCAAAAAACCGCACCCGATCGCCGATCCCGAGCGCGACGGCCAACAAGCGGTAGCGCCAGGCCTGGGGATCGTCGCCCAGCACCCACAGCGCATGCCCCCGGAGCGCGCCGTCCGCGAGGCGCTGGAAGGCGCGGAGGGCGAGCCCGAGGCCCTTGCGGGCGAACCCGTGGCCGATGAACACCACGCGGGGCGGCCCAGCGGGGGGCTGACCGCCGAAGGCATCGAGCTGCACGCCGTTCCGCACCAGCCGCAGGCGTTCGGCGGGGAGGCCGTAGCGCGACCGGAGCCCACGGCCCGCCATCACGCTGTTGACGACCACGAGCCGCGCGCTCAGCACCGCGCGGGCGTCCCGGTCGCGCTCCCAGCGCTCGACGGGGCCGGACCGCCCCGTGGCCTCCATATACTCGGCGTGGCAGCCGCCCCCAGCCCGCAGGACATCGAAACCTTCGGCCCGAAGAAAGCCGACGCGGAGCGCCGCCCCCTGGCCCGCGGCCTCGGCGGACGCGCTCATCCAGGCCGCTTTGGCTTGGCGGCCCCGCGGCGCCCGCCCCGGAAACAGGCTGAGCGAGGCCCCTCCGGGCGGCGGGATGTCGGCCCCAGCACAATGAAGCTCCACCCGAAGGCCCCGATCCACCAGCGCCTGCGCGAAGGAGGCCGCCCGACGCTCGGTACCGCCCTGGTGCGACAACCGCGGGAAGATCAGGGCGATGCGAGGACCGTCAGCCCGAGCGCGGAGGGAGGGGCTGCCCGCCTGGGCCGAAGGGCTCACCGCCGCACCGCGAAGTTCTCGCCTTCGTAGATCCGAAGCCACTTGAGGGCGCAGTGGGCGGCGCCGAGGAGCGCCAGGGTCCACCCCCGGGGGCCGTCGAGCAGCCCCCGCTTCAAGATCAAGGCCTTGGCGAGGTGGGCCAGGGGGCGGAGGGCCACGTCGAGCGGGCCCGCGCGGCGCCCCTGGGCGCGGGCAGCGGCGGCGGCGATGTCCGAGTAGCGGTCGATGGTCTGGAGGTGCTCGCCGAGGTCGCGGAAGGGGTGGTGGTGCAGCGGCGTTCGGAGCGCGCCGACGGGGCCCCTCGCCCGGACCTCGTCGTGCGGATCGACGCCACCCCACGCGGCGCACCGCCGGTCGAAGAGGCGCACCCGGGCGTCCGGCCACCACGCCCCGCGCTGAACCGGCGCGCCCATCCACCAGCTCAGCCGGGAGAGCCGGTAGGCGACCGGGCCGGGGGCCGCGCTGCGCAGCTCCATGATCTCGCGGGCGAGCTCCGGGGGAACACGCTCATCGCAGTCGATGGACAGGACCCAATCGTGGGCCGCCGCCGCCGTCGCCCGGGTCTTTTGGGCGACGAAGCCGGGCCAGTCGGTGCGGAGCACGCGGGCGCCGAGGGCCTCGGCCAATTCCGCGGTGCCGTCGGTGGAGCCGCTGTCGAGCACCACGACCTCATCGCAGAAGGCCACCGAGCGGATCGCGGCCTCGATCCGGTCGACCTCGTCTTTGGCGATGATGACGGCGCTCAGTCGTTCCACCCGCGCCCGCTAACCCCGCACCGCCGGCGCGGCGCCCAACGGCAGCCGCTGCGGGTTCCGGGCCGGGTCCGGAACCGCCGATCGGCTCGCGGGCCAGGCGCGCCGCCTCGCGCCTTGACAGCCCGCCGGCTTCGGAATAAGACCGCGGCGCTCTGGCGATGTACCCAAGTGGCCAAAGGG
Source organism: Deltaproteobacteria bacterium (assembly GCA_947462115.1). GTDB lineage: Bacteria > Myxococcota_A > UBA796 > UBA796 > UBA2385 > JAEUKK01. The sequence continues at coordinate 4,054 of CANHON010000057.1, forward strand.
GCGGGTTTGCAAAACCCGTATTCACCGGTTCGAATCCGGTCGTCGCCTCTCCATTCATCTGCAAGCCCGGGGTCACCCTGACCCCCCAACGAAGCCCAGCCCCCCGCTGGGCTTCGTGCCGTTTTGGCATCGGCCGTGCGACGGTCCGCCCCGCTCGACCGCCGGGTGGCGACGAGACCATTCATCAAGACCCTGTTCTTCCTGACAGAGCTGCAGGAGGGCGGCGCGCCCCTGCGGCGGGCCCCCGCCGAGCGCGGGTGTCCCCTGCGCGGCGCTGCGGTGTTCTTGGGATAGGTACGCGGGGGTCGGGCTGTCCCGGGCCCCCGCCGCTCCCTGATGCTCCACCCTGGGTGTCCTTGTGCTTGAACAACAGCTCAGCAACTTCGCCAGCCTCGGCGCCGGCTGGGTGCTCTGGCTCCTGATCGGGCTCTCCGTGCTCTGCGTCGCCGTGGCCATCGAGCGCCTGATCATCCTGGCGGTGCACAAAAGCCCCGAAGGCGCCCTGATGGAGGCTCTTCAGGCCTTCTTGGACGGCGGCCCTGCCGAAGGGTTGAGCGAGAAGCTCCGCGGAATCAAAGGAGCGGAGGCCCGGGTCCTCTCCGCCGGCGTCGAAGCCGGTCGCCGCGGCGGCCCCGCCTCCGCCGAGGAGGCCCTCACCGCGACCGCGGCCCTTGAGCGCGGCCGGCTCGACCAGCGCCTGATCGTGCTCGGCACCGTCGGCTCCAACGCCCCCTTCGTGGGGCTCTTCGGCACCGTGCTGGGCATCATCCAGGCCTTTCACGACCTCGCCTTGGACAGCGACGACGGCGCCTCCGCGGTCATGGCGGGCATCTCCGAGGCCCTCATCGCGACGGCCGTCGGCCTCATCGTGGCCATCCCAGCGGTGGTGCTCTACAACGCCTTCCAGCGCGTCAACAAGGAGCGCACCACCCGGCTGAGCTACCTGTCGCACATGCTGCTGAGCCGGCTGCGCGACGACCCGGCGGCGGCGCGCCGCGTCACCGGGCAGGCTTGACCCATGGGGGCCAGCATCGGCGGCGATGAGGACGAGGGCATCACCGGGATCAACATCACCCCCTTCGTCGACATCATCTTGGTGGTGCTGATCATCTTCATGGTCACCACCTCCACCATCGTGAAGAAGGCGATCAAGGTCGAGCTGCCCGAGGCCGCGACCGGCGAGTCGACCGAGACCACGTCCTTGGTCATCGAGCTCAACCAGCTGCGAGAGCTCCGGTTTCAGGGCGAGCTGACCACCATGGAGGCCCTGCGCGCGTCGATCCGCGGGGCACAGGCGGAGAGCGCCCGCTCGGGTGTGCCGCTGGTGTGCATGATCGGCGCGGATAAGACCGTGCCTCACGGTGATGTCATCGCGATCATGGACCTGGTGCGCCAGGAGGGCGTAGCCCGCTTCGCGCTGAACATCGACCCCGCGCCGATGCCCGCGGCGGCGGCCGGCGCCCAGCCCCCGCCGGAAGCCCAGCCTTGACGCGCCTCGAGGCCAGCAGCGGGGCCGGCTGGCAGCGTGCCCTCGTGCCGGTGGGCGTGCTGCTCAGCCTGGGCATGCACGTGATCATCGCGATGAGCGTCGATCTCGAGGAGCGCAAGCCCGCGCGCCGCGACACCTGGGCGGTGGTGACCGCCGCGCCGCCGCCGCCGCCGCCGCCGGCCCCCGAGCCGCCGCCGCCGCCCCCCGAGCCGCCGCCGCCGAAGCCCAAAACCAAGCCAAAGGTCGTGGACATCCAAGACACGACCACGAAGCCGCCGCCGACGCCCACCCCCGAGGTCGCCCCGGAGCCGACCAAGACGGTGCGCCGGACGGCCGGCCTGTCTGCCAGCTCCTTCGCCAAGGGCAGCGGGACGGGCCTGAGCGCCGACGCCGGGACCACCCTCGCGGCGGCCCCCGGCGGAAAGAAGCTGACCATCGAGGAGGCCGCCAACAGCGTCGCCTACTCGGCCGTGACCAGCCGCCCGGTCTGCGAGCGGCCCGCCCTCGATGTGCCCGAAGCGGTCGCCAAAGAGCAGGTCGAAGGCCAGGTTCGAGTGGTCTTCGACGTCAATGAGCGCGGAGGGGTCCAGCGGGTGCGGGTCACCGGCCGCCTCCACCCCGCTGCGGACGCCGCCTGCGTCGCGGCCTGGTCCAAGGCCCGCTGCACGCCCGGCGCCCAAGGTGGGGAGCCCGTGCTGGTCACCAATATGCCCTACTACTGCACCTTCAAGGCGATCGACTAATGGCCCGACCGCAGCCCCACGCCGGCGCCGCGACGCCGCGCCCCGCCCTCTCCCGGGTCCTGGCCACGGTGGCGGCGCTCCGCCTCGCCCCCTTGCCGCTGCTCGCCAGCGGCCTGCTGCTCGCGGCGCCGGCCGTGGCACAAGACGAGGAGCCGCTGGTCCAAGAGCCAGCCCTGCTCGAGCTCGTGCAGGCGGCCTACCCCGCCGAGGCGGAGGCTGCGGGCATCGAAGGCCGGGTGCTCCTGCTCATCGAGATCGACGAGAAGGGCGTGCCCTCCGCCGTCTCGGTGCTGGAGCCGGCCGGTCACGGCTTCGACGAGGCGGCGGTCGCAGCGGCGCAGGCCTTCCGGTTCGTGCCGGCGGCCACGGCCTCGGGCCCCGTGCCGGTCGCCATTGAATTTGGCTACGAATTCCGCCTCTCGGCCCCAGAGCCCGCCGCCCCCGAAGACGGCACCGCCGCGCCCATCGACGCGCCGCCGGTCACGCTGGAGGGCACGCTGGTCGAGATGGGCACGCGCCGGCCCCTGGCCGACCTGCCGGTTCAGGTCCAGGCCTCCGATGGCCGAAGCTTCGACGTGATGAGCGACAGCGTGGGCCACTTCGAGGTGCCGGGCGCGCCGATCGGCGCCGCGAGCCTGCGGGTGATCGCGCCGGGCTTCGACGACAGCCCGACGACCGTCGAGATCACCGCCGGCGAGGTCACCTCCGTGAAGCTGTGGGTGCGCAACCTCTCGTACCGAGACAACGAGATCGTCGCCGTCTACCAGAAGCAGCGGGCCCCCGAGGTGACGCGCCGCACGCTCACCGCCGCTGAGATCCGGCGAGTCCCCGGCGCTTTCGGCGATCCGGTTCGGGTGATCCAGAACCTCCCCGGCGCGGCCCGCGGTCCCTTCGGCCTCGGCTTGCTGGTCATCCGCGGCGCCAACCCCGAGGACTCCAACGTCTACGTCGATGGTGTCGAGGTGCCGATCATCTACCACCTCGGCGGCTACCGCTCGGTGGTGAACGCCGAGCTCATCGACAGCGTGGACTACCTGCCCGGCGGCTACGGCGTGAAGTACGGCCGGAGCACCGGCGGCGTCATCGACGTCCAGAGCAGCCGCACCTACGAAGACCAGAAGAAGTTTACCTGGAAGACCGACATCCTCGACACGGGGCTGTTCTTCAAGGGAAAAGTGGGCGAGGAGCAGAAGTGGGGCGTGCAGCTCGGCGCCCGGCGCTCCTACATCGACGCCTTCATCCCCTTCTTTACCCAGGGGACCCAGTTCACCATCAAGCCCCGCTGGTTCGACTACCAAGCCAAGGCCGATCGACTGGTGAAGGGCGACGACCAGCTCACTGTTTTCGCCTTCGGCTTCCAAGACAAGCTGTTCATCCAGACCCCCGATGACTTCGCTCAGGGCTCCGACGCCGACACCCAAGGCGATCTCAGCACGGTCTACCAAACCCATCGGCAGATCGTGAGCTGGACCCATCGTTTCGACGACCGGTGGAGCCTGTGGGTCCAGCCGGCGATCGGCGTGGACGACATTCAAGTGGGCCTGGGCACCAGCTTTACGCTGGAGCAGCGCTTCACCAACGCCGCGCTGCGCAGCGAGCTGCGGTGGACCCAGAGCGAGGCGCTGGGCGTCAACCTCGGGCTCGACACCAACCTCACCTACTACAAGATCGGCTTCTCTCTGCCCTTCTTGCCCGACTTCACCCAGCTCCAGGACCCGCTGGCCGAGCGGGAGCCCTTCCGCCAGACCATCGACGGCTGGTACGTGTCGCCCGACCCCTACCTCGACCTGCGGTGGCGCCCCTTTGGAGAGGCCCTGCTGATCAACCCCGGCGTGCGGCTCAACACCCTGAAGGTGGGCGAGGCCGACGCATTGGTCTCGCTCGACCCCCGCCTGGGCACCCGTTGGTCGGTCACCCCCACCACGGCCGTCAAGGCCGGCACTGGCATCTACCAACAGCCGCCCCAAGGCCAAGAATTCGGGATCGCCGAGGAGAACCTCACGGTCAACTTCGAGCGGGGCTGGACGCACGAGGTTGGCGTCGAGCAGCGGATCGGCGACAGCGGCACCCTTGACTGGACGGGCTTCTACAAGGGGCTCGACAAGCTCATCGTGCAGAACCCGGACGCCGGGGACGCCACCACGGACGCCATTTACGTCAACGAGGGCATCGGGCGGATCTACGGCATGGAGATCATGCTGCGCAAGGCCCTCGTCGATCGTTGGTTTGGATGGGTATCCTACACCTTGTCCAAGTCAGAGCGGAACGACTACCCGACGCGGAGCACCCAGCGCACCGCGGACGGTGTGGTCACCCGGGGGCCGGCCGCTTGGTACAACTATGACTTTGATCAGACCAACATCTTGACCATCATCGGCGGCTACCGCCTGCCCCGCGATTTTGAGGTGAGCGGGCGGTTCCAGCACGTCACGGGCAACCCGTACACGCCCTACGATCTCGCGGTGCAGGACCTGGACAGCGACTCCTGGGCGCCGATCCAGACCGGGGCGAAGAACACGGCCCGGCTCGGCGCCTACACCGCGCTCGATCTGCGCGCCGACAAGCTGTTCACCTTCAAGTATTGGCAGCTCGAGGTCTACCTGGACCTGCTCAACGTGATCCGCGGCGAGAACCCCGAGCAGCTCCAGTACAACTACGACTACACCGAGTCGGCGGTCATCCGGGGCCTGCCCTTCATCGCGTCCCCCGGCTTCCAAGCCGACTTCCGCTTCTGAACCGGAGGGCTCATGACCACCCCCATCCTCCGTCGCCGCGCCGCCCGCTGCGCCACCGCGCTGCTCCTCAGCGGCTGCGGGGCACAGGACCTCGCGAACACCTGGGAGCTCGACCGGCTGCGCGTCTTGGCGATCGCCGCTGAGCCTGCGGAGCTCCGGCCGGGCGAGACCACCGCCTTGCGCTCCTTGGTCTATGTGCCCACCGGCGCCACCTTCGGCACCGGCATCTGGATCGGCTGCTTGCCGAGCGCCGCGGACAGCTTCGGCTGCGGCGGCGACAGCAGCGCCCTGGAGTCCCTCGCCGAGCTCGATCCCGCCACAGCCACGCCCGAGGAGCTGGCGGCGGCGCTGGAGACCGCGCGGGAGGCCGGACTGCTGGGCCTCGACCCCTTCTTTCCGCCAACCTGGACCGCCCCCACCGACGCCCTCGACGGCCTCGACCCGCGCCAACAAGCCGAGGGGATCAGCGCGGTGATCAACCTTACGGTCACGGAGGGGGAGCGGGCCGACGGCGCCGACCCCGATCTGGAGCTGGTCTACAAGCGCGTTCCGGTGAGCGTCTCGCCCACGCCGAACCACAACCCCGCCATCGCCGGCTGGCTGGTGGACGGCGAGCCCTGGTCCGAGAGCGAGGGCCCGCTGCCGGTGCAAAGCGGCGCGACCCTGTCCATCGAGCCTGTCCTCAGCGCCGACAGCCTCGAGGCCTATACCTACGAGAACACCGCTGGTGAGGTAGAAGATCGCGTAGAGGAGCCCTACTTCACCTGGTTCACCGAGGCCGGCGACTTCGACCAAGCGCTGTCGCTGTACCCCGAGGTGGCGGTGGAGTGGACGGCGCCCAAGGCCCTCGACAGCGAGGCCTTGATCGTGGCCGTGGCGCGGGATCGGCGCGGGGGCATGGCGTGGCGCACGCTTCAGGTGGTCGTCCAGTGAGCGCGCGCCGATCGGGTGCGCGGGGCTGCTCCGGCGCGCGCACGTCGATTCAGCGGTGCCCTTCAACCAGACCGACGTCTGTGACGCCCTTGTGCGACAGGCTGGCCCAAACCCTGAGCCCCCGTTCCCGCCGCGCCCCCGCACTGGCCGCCCAAGTGCATCCGCGCGTGATACAACCCGTCGTCCATCGCCCCCGGTGACCCAGGGTCCCAGCCCTCCGGTTCAGCCACGGCCCCCTTCGAGAGAGAAGAGCTCCCCATGAAGGCATCGACCTCCCTGCTGCTGGCCTCGCTTACGCTGACCGCGATCGTCCCCTGTGCCGCCCTCGCGCAGGACGACTACGGCGATCTGGACGGCGACGAACCCACGAAAAAGACCACGACCAAGCAGCGCAAGCGGCCCGAGGTTCGCGAGATCACCCGGGGCTTCTACGCGAAGTCCAACGTGGGCGGCTCGCTGTACCTCGGCCAGTTCGCTGGCGTGGTCAACCCCGGCACCAACGTCGCCTTGGGCGTGGGCCAGGACTTCCTCGACCAGGAGCGCCAATCGGCGGCCTGGGAGGTCGGCTTCAACCAGGGCATCCACAACGGCATGTCCTACGAAGAGCAGGCGGCCCAGGGCGGCCCCTTCCTCCAGGGTGACCTGCGGACCTACAGCTTCACCGCTGCCGTGGAGTACAGCTTCTACCCCAGCCGGCGCCTCGGCCTCGGCCTGCGGGCCGGCGGCGGCATCCTGTTCTCGCCCCTCCTGATGGAGGAGGCGGCCTTCGCGGAGCAGGTCGTCGCCGACGCTTGGGGCGGCAACAACCCGGGCTACCACGACGCGCCGCACCCCCTCGGCATGGGCGGGCCGACGGTCGAGTACTACACCAAGCTCTCCCACTTCTCGGTGGGCGGCGAGGCCGACATCTTCTACGCCGTCGGCTTCGACCTCGGCATGAACGTCACGGGCTTCCTCAAGTACACCTTCTAAGCCCGGCGCTCCGTCTGATTGGGCCGGCCCTCGGGTCGGCCCCTTTCTTTTGACGGCGAGCCGACCCGCACGAGACCGCGGCGCTTTTGGCACGGGATGACGCGCCGACCGCCGTCGGCTGCTATAGTCCGAACGAACCACGGAGATCGCATGCGAACCGGGATTTTGGCGGCCCTGCTCTTCGCGGGCTGCGGGCTCGCCCCCCTCAAGCTCCAGGACTCTGCCGCCGAGGGTGCCGCGGAGAACGGCGGCGGCAACGTTGTTATCGGCGACCTCCGCATCTCCCCTGGAGAGCTGGACTTCGGCGACGTGGCGCTCGGCGAGCGGGCCGTCCAGTCGGTGATCCTCAAGAACATCGGTGACGAGGGCATCGTCGTCCGTCGCGCCCAGCTCGACGGGGATGAGGCCTTCACGGTGGAGTCCACCTCCGCGCTGCCCATCGAGCTGCAAGGTGGCGGTGAGGTGATCGTGGAGCTCGCGTTCAGCCCCGAGTCGGCGGAGCGCTTCGAGGCCACCTTGGAGCTCGACGCCGCGACCCTCGGCGAGCCCTACCCCGTGCCGATCCGCGGCCAAGGCCAGGATCCGAGCGCCAGCGGCGACGGCGCCAGCGATGGGGGCGGCACCGGCTCGGATGGCGCCTCGGACGGCGGCGCGGACGGCGGCAGCACCGGTCCGGTGTCGATCACGCCGAGCAGCGTGACCTTCCCGACCGTCGAGGTGGGCGGCATGGTCTACGCCGACGCCCGCATCACCAACACCAGCGACGAAGATCTACTGCTGACGGGGATCTCCGGCAGCCCGAGCGAGTTCTCCTACCGCCGCGGCGGTGAGATCACCCTGCCGCAGGTGTTCAGCCCGGGGAGCAGCCGCAACCTGAGCTTGAGCTGGGCCCCGCCGGCCGCCGGCGCGCGCAGCGGCAGCGTTCGCCTCACCTTTCAGCTCGGCGACGGCTCGGAGCGCACCGAAGAGGTCACGGTCTCCGGCACGGCCACCGAGCCCTCCTGCACCATCTGCGCGCCGATCCTCAACGTCTCGACCAACGACACGCCCACCACCCTGCTGGTGCGCGAGCTCATCAGCTGCACCCGGTCGGAGAACGTCACGCTGTCGAACGTCGGCGACATGGACCTCGCGGTCACCAACATCTACATCACCAACGACTTCATCGCGACCTGCGGCACCTTTACGCTGTCCGGCAACTCTCCGCAGACCCTCCGCCCTGGCGGCTCGATGGGCTTTACGGTGACCTACACCGCGACCGAGGGCTGCATCGACGTCCCCGTGGCCAGCCTCGACACGAACATGCTGCACATCGTCAACGGCTCCGCGGTCAGCGACTACACGGTGGCGGTCTCGGGCTCGGCGACCTGCCTGTTCTGATCGCCCAACGAACCGCGACCTTGGCCAGCGCCGACCTTGCGCTGGGCCCGCCGCCGCAGTATGCGCTGGGTTCACCCCCCACCCGTATGGCGGCCGCTGGTCGCCCGATGCGAGGCGCAGATGTCCAAGGCTTACACCGGATTGCTCGGCCGCAAGGTCGGCATGACCCAGATCTACAACTCCGACAACGACCAGATGTCGGGCGTCACCGTCGTTGACGTGACCGGCAACGTCGTCACCGCCGTCAAGGTGGCCGCCAGCAAGGACGGCTACAACGCCATCCAGCTCGGCATCGACGACAAGAAGGCCAAGCGCACCCCCCGCGCCGAGGCCGGCCACTTCGCCAAGTGCGACGTGAAGGCCAAGAAGTTCGTCCGCGAGCTCCGCGCCAGCGCCGCCGCTGCCGCCGCCGCTACCCCCGGCGCCACGCTCAACGCAGCTGACTTCTTCAAGGTCGGCCAGCTTGTCGATGTCGTCGGCACCAGCAAGGGCCGCGGCTTCGCCGGCGTCATGAAGCGCCACAACTTCCGCGGCTTCATCCGGTCCCACGGTACGCACGAGTACTTCCGTCACGGCGGCTCGATCGGCACCCGCCTGACCCCCGGTATGGTCCTCAAGGGCAAGAAGATGCCCGGCCACATGGGCGCTGCCCGCACCACGATCCAGAACCTCAAGGTGGTTCGGATCGACGCCGAGCGCGGCCTCGTGTTCGTCAAGGGCGGCGTCCCCGGCCCCAACGGCGGCTACGTCATGATCCGCGCCGCCGTCAAGGGCAAGCGCTGAGCCCATCCGAGCTCACCCCCACCGGTGATGCTCGCTGAACCCCCTGCCTCGGCGGGGGGTTTTTGTTTGCCCGCTGCCCTCGGCTCAGCCCTCGGCGCTGATGTCGAGCAGCAGGGCGGCCAGCTCGGCGCGCCCGCTCACGCGCGCCTTTCGGTAGATCGCCCCCGCTTGGTCGCGGGCGGTGCGGGGGCTGGTGTGGCGGGCCGCGCCGATGTCCTTGAAGCTCACCCCTTTGATCAGCAGCCACGCCACCTCTTGCTCCGCAGGCGTCAGCGCCCAGCCCGCGAAGCGGGCGTCCACCACGCTGACCCAGTCGGTCCGCGGACCATCCGCCGCGCCCCCGGCGGGGCCCGGATCGACCGGCGCCGTGGCCGCGGGGGCCTCCTCCCCAGATGCGACGCGGGGCAGCATCCCCAATCGATCGGATATCTCCGAACCAGACTCGTCCAGCGGACCAGGCGGCGCCCCGCGCACAGCGAGGGCCTCCAGCGCCGCTCGAAACCGCGCGACCTCAGCGCGCAGGGCGAGGACGCGCGCGGCGCCGCGGCGGGCCTCGGCCGCCCACAACAGCCAAACCGCCAGCACGAGGCCACCGATCGCGGCCGCCTCCACCAGAACGTGCCCGCCACCGCCTCCTTGCCGCAGGTCAGACCAGAGGTCGAGGGCGAGCAGCCCCCCTCCAGGCAACGCGAGGGCCGCGATCAGCCAGCCAGAGGGGCCAGCCTCGCCGAGCAGGTGCGGGTCGGTCGGGCGCATGGCCCCGGCTATCCGCCGCAGCCGCGTCCGACAGAGGACGGACGGGCGCCGCACCGAAGCTGATCTCGGTTCGAAAACAACGGCTCACCGCAGGGCATTGTCAGGCACCCGACATCCGACGCATGGCGGGGCGCGACCGGCGGAGCGATGAACCCGGCACAGCAAAGGAGCTGCCATGAACCCGCTGACCGGTGACCTCCCCCTGCACCCTGCCCTCGTCCACCTCCCCCTCGGCATCTCGCTCGTCGTGCCCCTCCTCATCCTGGCGCTGCTGCTCGCCCAACGCCGCTTGCAGCCCGCCGTGGCCGCCCTCGTCGCGGCGCTCCAGCTCGTGGCCTTCGTCGGCGCGCTCGTGGCCCAGGAGACCGGGGAAGACAACGAGGAGAGCGCTGAGCACCAGGGTGTTCCCGAGGCCGCGCTCGAAGCCCACGAGGAGCTGGCGGGGTCGTTCACCGTGCTCGTCGGGCTCACGACGGCGGCCCTCGCGATCGGCGCCGCCCTCCGCCAGCGGCCCGGGACGACCCCCGTCTTGGCGATCGCCGGCGCGCTCTCGTTGGCCGCGGCGGTGCAAGGGGCCCGCACCGGGCACGCGGGCGGCACCTTGGTCTACCAGCACGGGGCCGGTCAACAGGCCGTGACGGCGGGCCTGGGGTCGGCCGCGCACTCCCCGAGCGCCGACGGTGGTGGCCACGGCGAAGATCACGCCGAAGACGACGACTGAGCCGCGCAGGGCCGCGCGGGATCGCCAGGTCGGCAGGCCCCGCGCTCGGCGCCTAGAAGCGCCATGCCCCCGATCCCTTCCGGAGCGACCCGCGCCCCCTTCGCCCTCGAGGGGAGCGCGAGCGGCTCCGCCCGCGTCCTCCCGCGCAGCGACAGCCTCGCCCCTACTCCATCCGATAGTTGGGGCTCTCCTTCGTGATAATCACGTCATGCACGTGACTTTCACGGAGCCCAGATGGCGTGATCCGCACAAAGCGCGCGTCCCGCTGCAAGGCGGGGATGGTGGCGCAGCCGGTGTAGCCCATCGAAGACTTGAGCCCCCCGACCAGCTGGTAGATGGTGTCGGCGATGGGCCCACGGTGCGGCACGCGCCCCACAATGCCCTCTGGCACCAGCTTTCGAGCGGCCGCCTCCGTGTCCCCCCCCTCCTGAAAGTAGCGCTCCGCAGAGCCCTGACGCATGGCCTCCACCGAGCCCATGCCACGGTAGGCCTTGTAGGAGCGGCCCTGGTACAGCACCAGCTCGCCGGGGGCCTCGTCGGTCCCCGCGAACAACGAGCCGATCATCACGGCGTCGGCGCCAGCGGCCAGCGCCTTGGCCACGTCCCCGCTGAACTTGACGCCCCCGTCGGCGATCACCGTCTTGCCGGCCTTGTGGGCGACCTCGGCGCAGTCGGCGATGGCGGTCAGCTGAGGCACGCCGACGCCCGCGACGATGCGCGTGGTGCAGATACTGCCGGGACCGATGCCCACCTTGACGACATCGGCCCCGGCGTCCACACAGGCCCGCGCCGCGTCGGCCGTCGCGACATTGCCGACCACGAGCACCACCCCGGGGTAGCGGACCCGCAGATCGGCCGCGGCGTGGAGCACGCCCTCGGAGTGCCCGTGGGCAGTGTCGATGACCAAGACATCCACCCCAGCAGCGACGAGTCGATCGCAGCGCTCCAGTCGATCGGGGCCAGGCCCCACCGCGGCGCCCACCTTGAGGCGGCCGTTGGCGTCCCGGGTCGCGGCCGGGTGTCGCTGCGCGGCGATGAGGTCCTTGAAGGTGATGAGCCCCCGAAGGGCGCCCATCGCGTCGATCACCAACAGCTTCTCGATCTTGTGGGCGGCCAGGAGCTCCTTGGCCCGCTCCAGGTCGGTGCCGGGGGGACAGCTCACGAGGCCGTCGGCGCCCGTCATCACCTCGCGCACCTCGCGGGCGGCGTCCCGCTCAAAGCGGAGGTCCCGATCAGTCAAAATACCGACCACACGGTCATTCTGAACGACCGGCAGGCCCGAGATGCCACGCTCACGCATCAGCCGGCGGGCCTCGCCCAGCGAAGCCGCAGGGTCGAGCGAGACCGGATCGACGATCACGCCGGTCATCGCCTTCTTGACCCGAGAGACCTCCGCGGCTTGGGCGGCGGGGCTCATGTTCTTGTGAAGGACGCCGAGCCCGCCTTCCCGGGCCATGGCGATCGCGAGCTCCGCCTCGGTCACGGTGTCCATCGCGGACGACAGCAGGGGGAGCCGCAAGGACAGCCCCGGGGCCACCACGGTCGAGACGTCGGCCTCATGCGGGAGCACGCCCGACCGCGCCGGCAGCAACAGCACGTCGTCAAAGGTCAGGGCGAGCGGGATCTCTGCGGTCAGCATGGCGTCCTCCCGGTTCAGCGCCACGACGACCGGAGCGGGCCCAGCGCCCACCCAACGCCGCGCCGCCGATGGACCCGCCCCTTAGCGCAACCGGTCCCCTAGCGGCAACGCCGCGGCGGCGCGAGCGGTCAGATGCGGACATATTTAGGTATTGACACACCGAAGCGGTGGGGCTAGCACCACGGCATCGGTCCGAGGGCAGGTCGTCTGCGCTCTGGCCCCCTCTTTGGTCTTCGGCGCTGGCCCGCGGGCGCACAGCGGGCGCACCGCCTGCCCCCTGGTGCACGTCGAGGACAGCCTCCATCAGCGCCCCCTCGCGTGCAGGGCAGCCCGACCGCTTCCCCAAAGCGCCCGGCCGTGCGATGCTCTGCCGCGACTCACCCTGAGCCCTCTCCCTCATCTCCGCAGGAGCCCCCGTGCCCAACCGCCGTCTCGTCTTCGCC
>CANHON010000058.1 GCA_947462115.1 Deltaproteobacteria bacterium
CCTGGCCGGCCGAAGACGACGTGATCACCAACTACCAGAGCAAGTTCATCAAGCGGAAGCTGCCGGTGCACGCGCTGTGGCTGCGGCGCCGCTGAGCCCCCCGCTGAGCCCCCGCTGAACCCCCGCTGCGCCCAGTCAGGGCGCGGGCGGCTTGCCGAGCGCCTCGCCGAGGGCCGCGAGCAACCGGAGCGGATCAATCCGGTCGCGGATCAGGAACCACAGGGCGCTCGCGCTCTGAACGAGGTGCACCCACCAGTGCATCGTCAGGGCGTAGGCCAGGGCCACGGCGTCGAGGCTGAGCGCCGAGCCCGGCGCGGCCGCGGGGCCGGCGACCCCGAACAGCCGAAGCCCGCCGATCAAGAAGGCCTCGTAGGTGCCGGCGAAGCCCGGGGCCGCGGGCAGGGCGAGGCTGGCCATGGCCACGCCGAGGAGGCCCCAGCCCTCCCGCAGGCCGATGAAGCCCTCGATGCCGAAGGCCCGGGCGAGCATCGGGTACATCAGCGCGGTGGTGCCCCAGGTCGCAGCTGTGAGCGCGAGCACGCCGGCGATGCGGCTGGGCGAGGCGAGGGCGGTGGTGGCGGCGGTGAAGTCGCCGCCCATGCTCCGGGCCGCCCGCAGGAGCCGACCCCGCAGCCCCGGCGCTTCGGCGGGCAGGCGGTCCGAGATGGCCCGCCAGATCGGCGCTCCCCACAGCAGGGCGATCGTGAGGCCGCCCACGACCAAGGGCAGGGTGAGGCCGACCGCCCCCCGGGCGAGCTGCTGGAGGGGCACCGCGGCGCCCCCGACCTGAAAGCCGGCCTCCGGCACCGGGGCGATCCAGACCAAGGCGCCCAACATCAAGCACATGGCGCAGAGATCGACGGCGCGCTCCACCACCATCAGGGCGAAGCCGGCGCCGAAGGGCACGCCCTCGCGCTCCAGCAGCAGCAGCGGCCGGGCGAGCTCGCCGAGGCGGGCGGGCAAGGAGTTGATGAAAAAGAAGGAGATGCACAGCACCGACAGGCTGCTGCGCAGGCCAAAGCGCGGGTAGCGGCCCTGCAGCAGCAGCACCTGCCGCCAGGCCCGCAGCGCCTGCTGCACCAGGAAGGTGAGGCCGGTGAGCGCCACCCATCCGGGATCGGCGGCGCGCACGCCGTCGATGACCTCGTCCAGCGGGGCGCCCGCCAGCGCGAACAGCAGCCCGAGTCCGCCGATGAGCAGGCCAAGGCCGATCGACCACCGGCGGGCGCGCAGCGCTTCGGCCCAGCCGCTCAAGCGCGGCGCCGCCTTCGGGCCAGCGCGGCGAGGCCCAGCGCGATCGGGGCGAGCCCGGCGCCGGCGCTCCCGTGGGCGCAGCCGCAGCCCGAGTCGATGGCGGCGGCGCGGTGGGGGTCGGTGTTGAGGCGGTACTCGTCGAGGTTCGTGTACTGGTCGCCATCGGGGTCGAGGGCGCTGTCGTCCGTCGCGGGGTCGAGGCGGTTGGCGGCCTCCCACCCATCGCCCATCTGGTCGAGATCAGCGTCCACCGGGGCGATCAACGCGATGTGGGGGGACTGTTCCCCCGGCCCGATCTCCAGCCAGCCCTGCCAGTCCGGGTTCACGGTGCCGGGCCAATAGACGGGCACCGTGGCCGGGTCTCCGGGGCAGAGCGCGGTCGGCTCGGCGGCGAGGCGCCAGCGGCCGGGCAGCAGGCCGTCCACGGTCCACTGGCCCTCGGTGTCGGCGGTGGCGCCGGTGGTCAGCCCATCTTCGCGGGTGAGGGTGATGGTCACCGCCGCCGGTCGGCCGCGCTCGTCGTGCACCTCGCCGGTGCCGCCCGAGGCCAGGGGCAGCCGCAGCTCGATGAGCGGGCCCTCGACCCCCGCCTCGATCGTGAAGATCCGCTCCTCGCTGTTGTCGTCGCGGATCCAGTCGTCGGTGTAGCCCTCGTCTTTGGCCCAGGCGTAGAGCTTCCAGTCGCCGCCATGCAGGCGGTCGATCCGAAGCGTTCCGTCCTCGTTGCCCTGATCGCCGAGGCCGACGGTCTGGGTGTCGTTGTAGAGCAGGCCGCCGACGTTGGGGATGGGGCTGCCGTGTTCGGCGTCGAGGAAGCGGGCCCAGAACACCGCCTCGGCCGGGGCCTGGAGGTCCACGCCGCGCAGCGCCATGCCCTCCTCCTCGGCGGGGATGCGCTCCCCTGGCCGATCGGCGTCGGGGTAGTAGGTCATCGCCAAGCCGGGGACGTTCACCCAGGCGATGACCTCGCCGGTGGGCAGGCCGGTGGCGAGGTAGCGGCCGTCGCCGTCGATCGGCACGCTGCGGACCTGGCTGCGGCTGTAGACGTGGGCCGTGCCCTCGGTCACCGGGCCATCGGGGCCGAAGACCTGCCCCTGCACGCTGATCCCGCCGAGGACTTGGTGCTCGCCCGCGTCCACCCCGGCTGGCCCGGGCTTGGGGAAGCGCGTGGCCTCGGCGTCCTCGTAGCCGCCGCCGATCCACTGGTTGGGCAGGGCGTCGGCGGTGACCCGCACCACCCACTCGGTGAAGGGCGCGGCCGGGTCCACGCCGACCACCGTGGCCCGCCCCTCGGCGTCGGTGATGGCGGGGCGGTCGTAGAGGCCGCGGGTGTCCTCGGGCGCTTGCACCCAGACGGTCGCGCCGACGAGCGGGGCGCCGGCCGGATCGCGCAGGCGCACCGATAGGGAGCCGCCGGTGGGTACCCGCACGAAGATGTCTTCTACTACGTCATCTTCAGCGAGATCGAAGACCTCGGCGGCGCAGAAGTCGGCGGCGTCGGGGGCGTAGCGCACCGGCCGATCGAGGGACCAGCGGGGGATCGCCCGCACCCGGTAGCGGCCCGGGGGCAGGTCGGTGGCGGCCCACCGGCCCTCGGCGTCGGTCTCGAGCGCGACCCCGCCGAGGCTCCCGTTGATGATCTGCACCTCGGCTGGCGCCACCGGACCGCCGTCCTCCGCCCTCACCACCTGCCCGCGCAGGGTCGCGGCGGCGCTGGACCCGGGCGCGCTGAGGAGCAGCCCGGCCAGCAGGCGGCGGGCGGCGACCGGCGGGCTCATCGGGGGCCCTGCCGGAGCTGATCGATGACCGCCCGGATGGCCTCGGCCGCCTTTTGGTGCTCACCGCGGCCCCCCGCCAAGGCCAGGGCCCGCCAGCCCAGCCGACGGGCGCGGCGGGCGGCGGTGGCCTCGACCCGGTGGGCCTGGATCGGCAGGTGGGCCAGCTCGGCGGCCCGCTGGAGCAGGGGCGGCGCGGCGCTGCGCTGGAGGAGGCCCTCGTCGAGGATGGCGTGCACCGGGCCATCCGACGGGCTCCACACGAGCAGCGTGGTGGTGGCGGGCGCGAGGCGCGGGCGGTGGTTGAGCAGCAGGATCTCCAGCCCGTCGTACCAAGGGTCGAGGCCGCCGATGACCGCGACCGTGACGTGGGGCCGGTCGAGCGGGCCGCCGCCGCGCCCTTGGTGGAGCAGCTCCGTGAGCCGCTCGGCGAAGGCGAGCCCCACGCTGGGATCTTCGGCCCGACGGGGCCAGAGGGCGGTGGCCGCCGACGCCACCAGCCCGCCGCCGATGAGCACCAGCAGCGCCTCGGGCGCCCGCTCCCAGGCGGGGTGGGCGAGCAGGAGGGGCAGGCCGAGGGTGAGCAGGCCGATCGGCAGCAGCAGCCCCCGCCGGACGCCGGCGCTGCGGCCAGCCTCATCGGGAATAACGACCAGCACTTGATGTTCGGGCATCGGGCCGGAGGGTCGCGGCGGGTTGAGCAGCAAGGTGCGGTGCGGGCGGCGGGGCCACATCCACCGCGAGAGGCTGCGGCCCCCGTCCAGATCGACCGCGAGGCCGCCGAGCGCGAACAGGTCCACCAGGGCCGTCAGGCGCGGCCACACCAAGCCCAAGGTGAGCAAGATCGTGGCCAGGAGGGTGATCCCGGCCACCACGCGGGTCTGGCTGCTGTGCACCGCGGTGGCGTGCAGCTCGGCCGAGTGGCCCGCGGCGACGAGGCGCCGCCCCTGCAGCGTGATGGCCGTCAGGGCGGGGTCGTCGAGGGTGCGGCTGCGCGTCGGGGACGACATCGGGCTCCGGCGGGGCGAGGATCCGGCCCCTGCCCCTAAGGTGCGGTGCGGCGCGCCCCGGCGCAAGGGGGCGCGGCCCCAAGTCCGCGCGCGAGCGGCCTGTGCCTCCGCCGGTTGGAGGCGGGTCGGTCCGGCGACCCGCGCGGGGTTGGCTTCGCAGCAGCATCGTCATTACAGGGCGGGCGCTTGGTGCCGATAGCGTCCCGCTGGGGGCGAGTGGTGTAGCCTCGGACCCAGGCGCGAGGGCTCGACTGCTCGTCGGCTGCGGGGCGGTGTGCGACCGCCCCCGCAGGCGGCCGTGGACCGGCGCCACACACGGACCCACGCTCGGGGTTGGACAGCGCATGCGATTTCGGGGCACAGAATACACCGGAAAAGGCGTCACCGTCGCTGTGATCGACAGCGGCATTGACGCCTCGGACCCGCGGCTCGCCGGGGTGAAGGTCGAGGGCTGGTCGATCCAGCTCAGCGCGACCGGGCACGCCGGCATCGGCGCGCGGTTCCACGACGACAACGGGCACGGCACCGACATCGCTGCGGCGATCGTCCGGATGGCCCCTCACGTCAAGCTGGTCGGCATCAAGATCATGGACGAGCGGCTGCGCACCAGCGCCGCGCTGATGGCCGCCGGCATCGAGACGGCGTACCGCCACGGCGCCCACGTGATCAACCTGTCGCTCGGCACCCCCAACATGCTGGAGGCCATCGACCTGCGCGACTGCTGCGGCATGGCCGTGGACGCCGGGGCGGTGGTGGTGGCCGCCGCGCACCCCTACGGCGATCGCGCCTACCCGGCCGATCTCCCGGAGACCGTCGGCGTCACGACCAACAAGGAGTGCCCGCTCGACAAGTTCTACTACTTCGCGCCCAAGCGCTTCCCGCGGGCGGTGTGGCGGGCGGTCTCCGACAAGTTCTTGGCCCACGGCTACGAGATGAACGGCGACGAGCGCGGCAATTACAAGGGGCCAGGCATCGCCACCGCCTATGTGGCGGGCCGCTTCGCGTGCATCAAGGAGGCCCTGCCCACCGACAGCGCCGCGGCCGTGATCGAGGTCATGCGCTCGGCGGCCCTCACCCCGGTGCCCGAGCTCGGCTACGCCTGAGCCGCGCCGCGCCGGGGGCCTCGTGGGCCGCGGTGCGCAGCGCGAGCGTGGGCAATAGCACGCTATTTTCGGGTCGAGGAGCGAAGGGTGGCGCCCGCCGTGGGAGGCTCGCGCTCTCCCTGTGAAGGTGCCGATGGCCGCTCCCCCTTCCGCCCTGCAGCGCCTCGCTGACTGGGCCGCTGCGCTCCAAGTCGACGCTGTGCCTGAGCCGGTGCTGCTCCACGCGCGCCTGCAAGCCCTCGGCGTCTTGGGCCTCGCCGGCGCCTTGGGGGCCGAGGGCGCCGAGGCGGCGGGCTTGGCCAGCGCGGCCGAGGCCGACCCTTGGATGCCCCTGTCCGGCGGCGCCTTCGCGGCGGTGGTCGGCGCGCTGGCGCCGCCGCAGCCTCGCCGTCTAAACGACGTGCTGGTCGCGATCGTGGCCGCGAACGAGGTCTCGGGGCGGGTGGGCTTGGCCCAGGCCCTGGGCCCGCGGGGGTGGGCGCTCCGGGCCCAGACCGCGGGGGTGGCGGCGGCGGTCGCCCGGGGTCGGGCCCAAGGCCTCGACGGGCGCGCCTTGGCCGGCCGGATCGGCGCCGCCCTGTGTCAGTCCCCGCCGCCGACGCCGGGCCTCGGCCTCCGCCTCGCGGTGGACGCTGCGGTCCGTGGCCTCGGCGATGGCGTGTGGGACGTCGATCTCGAACAGCCCGGCCCGCTGATGCCCGCCCCGGTCCTGCTGCGCGCGGCCTGGACCGGCCTCGGGCGCGCCTGGCTCAGCCGCGCCTTGGTGCACCGCCCGCACCCCGGGCCGCTTCGGGCCCAGGTGCCGCTGCAGGCGCTCAACGAGGTGCTGCGCCGGCACGTCAAGGCCGCCGAGAAGCGGCTGCGGGCCGATCAGATCGAGCGCATCGAGCTGAAGGTGGGCGGGGGCGCGGTCGGCGAGCGCGCGGCGCAGGGCTGGCCGGCGGGCGCGGCCTCGCTGGGCCAGCTCGCAGGCGCCCTGGTCGTGGGCCACAGCCTCGAGCTCGGCGGGCTCCGCGACGCGATGGCCCAGGCCGAGCGGGTGGCGGCGGTGGCGGCCTGCGTGCAGGTGCACCCCGACCCGGTCCGCGCGATGTTGACGCCCCTGTCGCTGCTCTCGGCGATGCCGCAGCTTTTGGGCGGCCTGCCCTGGGCCGAGCGGGCGCGGGCCGCGGGGCAGCTCCTCCGGGGCAGCAGCGCCGCGCTGGCGCCGAAGTGGTGGCGCGGCCTGCCGGAGGTGCCGGTGGAGGGCCTGATGTCGGCCCTGCGCGGCGCCGGCGAGGACCTCGGCGACGCCCGCCTCGAAGAGCTGATCCTCCGCTTCGACACCGAGCTCGTGGTGCACACCACCCGCGGCGGGGCGTGGCGGGAGCGGCGGGACCGGCTGCGGGGCGGTCCGGGCGCGCCCTGGGCCGAGACCGTCGATGACACCGTCGCCCGCGCCGCCGCGGGGCTGGGCGGGGCCCCGGCGGGCGTCGAGCGCGCGCGCGCCGCGTTCGAAGCGCATGGCGCCACCGAGGCCGCGGCTTGGGCGGCGCCTTGGCTCGCGCCGAGGCCCGCTTAGGCCACAGCCCTTGTCCGGGCCGATCCCCTGTGCTCTCCTCTCCCCGTCTCGGAACCACCGCCGCTGGAGTGAACGCTATGGCTGATGACCACAACCGCTTGGGCGATCTGCTCGTCAAGGAGCAGCTCATCACCCCGCTCCAGCTCCGCAAGGCGATGGAGACCCAGCGGGGCAGCGGCGGGCGGCTCGGCCACGAGCTGACCAAGCTCGGCTACATCGAGGAGAGCGAGCTCACCGCCTTCCTGTCCAAGCAGTATGGCGTGCCCAGCGTCAACCTCAGCGACATCGAGCTCGACCCGGACGTCCTCAAGATCATCCCCAAAGAGGTGGTGACCCGGCACCAGGTGCTGCCGGTGAACAAGTCCGGCAACACGCTCATCGTCGCGATGGCCGACCCGTCGAACATCTTCGCGATCGACGACATCAAGTTCATCACCAAGTTCCACATCGAAGTGGTCGTGGCCAGCGAGCAGGCCATCGCCGACGCCATCGAGCGCTACTACACCTCCACGGTGTCCTTCGACGAAGTCATGATGGACTTCGACGCCGACGACGAGGAGTTTCAGCTCGGCGGCGAGAACGAAGAGGACATCAACGTCCTCGACCTCGAGAAGAGCGCCGGCGACGCCCCGGTCGTCAAGCTGGTCAACCTCATCCTGCTCGACGCCATCCGTAAAAACGCCTCCGATATTCACGTGGAGCCCTACGAGCGGTCGATGCGCATCCGCTACCGCATCGACGGCCTGCTCTACGAGGTCATGAAGCCGCCGATCAAGCTCAAGAACGCGATCATCTCGCGCTTCAAGATCATGTCGAACCTCGACATCGCCGAGCGCCGCCTTCCGCAGGACGGCCGCATCAAGATGAAGCTCGGGCGCGGCAAAGAGATGGACTTCCGCGTCAGCGTGCTGCCGGTGCTGTGGGGCGAGAAGGTGGTCTTGCGCTTGCTCGACAAGAGCAACCTGCAGCTCGACATGACCAAGCTCGGCTTCGATGCCCGGGTCTTGGCCGAGTACAAGGCCAACATCGCCAAGCCCTTCGGCATGATCCTCATCACCGGCCCGACGGGCTCCGGCAAGACCACCACGCTCTACTCCACCTTGTCGGAGCTCAACAAGACCGACACCAACATCTGCACCGCCGAAGATCCCGTCGAGTTCAACCTCTTCGGCATCAACCAGGTGCAGATGCACGATGACATCGGCCTGAACTTCGCCGCGGCGCTGCGCTCCTTCTTGCGCCAGGACCCCGACGTCATCATGGTCGGCGAGATCCGCGACTTCGAGACCGCCGAGATCGCGGTCAAGGCGGCGCTCACCGGCCACTTGGTGCTCTCGACCCTGCACACCAACGACGCGCCGAGCTCGGTCAGCCGCCTGCTGAACATGGGCATCGAGCCCTTCTTGGTGGCGAGCTCGGTCAACCTGATCGGCGCCCAGCGCCTCGTCCGCAAGCTGTGCAAGGACTGCCGCGAGCCCACCGAGGTGCCCGACCAGGTGCTCATTGACCTCGGCGTGCCGCCCGATGACGTCAAGAGCTACCGGGTGCACCGCCCGGTCGGCTGCGGCACCTGCAACAACACCGGCTACAAGGGCCGCATCGCGCTCTACGAGATCATGTTCATGAACGATGAGCTGGCCGAGTTTGTGCTCAACGGCGCCTCCACGCTGGAGCTCAAGCGCGAGGCGATCCGGCAGGGCATGGTCTCGCTGCGCATGAGCGGCCTCGGCAAGCTCAAGGGCGGCGAGACCTCGGTGGATGAGGTCGTGCGCGTCACTGCGCCGGACTAAGCGGGCTGGCTTGCGTCGGCCGAGGGCCGGCATGTAGAGTGATGGGCCTTGGGCGCGCGCGGTCTCCGCCCGCGTCGGCGTGGATGGAGTGTTCAGATGCCTGTTTTCGCATACGAAGGCCGTACGTCGGGCGGTGAAGTCCGGAAAGGCGAGGTTGAAGCCGCCGATCCGGATGCCGCACGCACGCGCCTGCGGCAGATGCAGATCCAGGCCACCAGCGTCAAGGCCAAGGGCGGGTGGGGCTCCGCCGAGATCAAGATCCCGACGCCGGACTTCCTCAAGCCCAAGGTGGGCACCAAGGACCTCGTCATCTTTGTCCGCCAGTTCGCCACGATGATCGACTCGGGCCTGCCGCTGGTGCAGTGCCTGGACATTCAGAGCAAGCAGGCGCCCAACCCCACCTTTCGCGAGCAGCTCGCCAGCATCAAAGAGCAGGTCGAGTCCGGCTCCACCTTCGCCGACGCCCTCAAGAAGTACCCCAACACCTTCGACGAGCTGTTCCGCAACATGATCGCGGCCGGCGAGGTCGGCGGCATCCTCGACACGATCCTCAACCGCCTCGCGCAGTACCTCGAGAAGGCCGACAAGCTCAAGCGCCAGATCAAGGGCGCGATGATGTACCCCTCGATCGTCATGATCGTGGCTTTTGGCGTCGTCGTGCTGCTTTTGCTCAAGGTCGTGCCGACCTTCGAGGAGATGTTCGCCGAGTTCGGTCAGGCCCTGCCCGCGCCGACCCAGATCGTCATGGACCTGAGCAAGTGGCTTCAGGCCAACTTCTTCTTCGGCGCCATCGGCATCGGCGTGGCGGTGTACGGCATCAAGTACTTCTACAGCACCAAGCGGGGCGAGGTGCTCATCGACGGCCTGATGCTCAAGGCGCCGGTCTTCGGTGACCTGCTGACCAAGGTCGCCGTGGCCCGCTTCTGCCGCACGCTCGGCACGATGATCAGCTCGGGCGTGCCCATCCTCGAGGCGCTGGACATCTGCGGCCGCACCGCCGGCAACAAGGTGATCGAGAACGCCGTCATGCGCGTGCGGGAGGCCATCTCCGAGGGTCGCACCATCGCCGACCCGCTCCAGGAGGCCAAGGTCTTCCCCGAGATGGTCTGCCAGATGATCAGCGTCGGCGAGGCCACGGGCGCGCTCGACGTCATGCTCAACAAGGTGGCCGACTTCTACGAAGAGGAGGTCGACCAGGCGGTCGAGAACCTCACCAGCATGATCGAGCCGCTGATCATCGTCTTCCTCGGCGTCGTCATCGGCGGCCTCGTGATCGCGATGTACATGCCCATCTTCTCGATGGCCTCGGGCATCGGCTAAGCCTGTGAACATGCAGCGCTCGCTCGCTGGCTGGTCCAGTCGAGCCGCGGTCACCGGCTACATCTTCGTCAAGCTGCTGCTGGGGCTCGGCTGGCTCGCCAGCTCCGCCTGGAGCCTGCGCGCCGAGACCCTGGGCCCGCGCACCACGCCCTTCATCTTGGCCGGCGTGCTGTTCCTGGCGATGGGCGTGAGCGCCGTGCTGCTGCGTCGCTTCGGCGAGGCGCGCTGGTTCGGCTGGACCCAGCTCCTGATCGACAGCTTCTTCGTCACCAGCCTCGTGAGCATGACCGGCGGGGCCACCAGCCCCTTCTTTTTGCTCTACTTCGTGAACATCGTCGCTGCGGGCTTTTTGGTGCCGTCCACCGGCCCCGTGGCCATCGCCGGCGCCAATACGGCGGCCTACGGCGTGCTGCTGTGGAGCCTCGGGCTGCGCAGCTTGATGGGCGCGCTCAACGGGGACCCGCTCCTCGCCTACTCCCACGTGCTGCTGCAGATCTTCGCGTTTTTGCTGGTGGGCATGTTGGCCTCGTCGCTGTCCACCGGCCTGCGCAAGGCCCGGGCCGCGCTGGTGCAGCAGGAGCGCCAAAATCAGCTGCTGCAGGACCGTCAAGACGTCATCCTGGCCAGCCTCGGCACCGCCGTGCTGCTCACCGATCCGCTCGGAAACGTGGCGGACGCGAACCCCGCGGCGCGGCGGCTGTTTGGGGAGCCGGTGGGGAGGCCGTCGCTGGCGCTGTTCCCGGGCGGCGAGGGGCTGAGCGGGCGGCTGAGCTGGGAGCAGAGCGAGGTGGTGGCCGGGGAGGCGCGGGTGCTGCTGTGCAGCCGCTCGGTCTTGGACAGCGGCGAACAAGTCTATCTTGTTGAAGATATTAGCAACATTCGCAAGATGGAGGCGGCGGTGGCCCGGGAGGAGCGGCTGAGCGCGGTGGGTCGCCTCGCCGCCGGGCTGGCCCACGAGATCCGGAACCCCTTGGCGAGCCTGAGCGGCTCGGTGCAGCTGCTGCAGACCGAGTCCCGCAACCCGCTGTTTGACATCATGCTGCGGGAGATGGACCGCCTCAATGGCCTCGTGGAGGACTTCCTCGACTCGGCGCGGCCGGCGGGGGTGAAGCCCGAGCCCTGCGCCCCCGACCAGATCGTCGATGACCTGCTGCTCACCTTGCGGAACGATCTGCGGTTTCGAGACCGGCAGCTCCTCCGCGCCGCCGGGGAGCCGGTCGGCCTCGCCCTGCTGGACCCCGCGCGGTTTCGGCAGCTGCTGTGGAACCTGCTGCTCAACGCCGCCCAAGCGACGCGGACCGGCGGGGCGGTGCGGGTCGGCCTGGCGCGGGTGGGCGGTGACCTGCGCCTGCGGGTGGAGGACGACGGCGCCGGCATCCCGGCCGAGGTCCTCCCGCAGATCTTCGACCCCTTCTTCACCAGCAAGGCCGGCGGCACCGGGCTCGGGCTCGCCAACGTCGAGCGGCTGACCCGGGCGCACGGGGGCGTGGTGCGCGTCGAGAGCGCGCTGGGGCTCGGCACGGTGTTTGAGCTCGACTTTCCGCAGCCGGCGGCGGCTGCCCTCCCCGGAGGTCGCTCATGATGAGCGCCCAGGTGCTGGTCGTCGATGATGACCTGTCGATGCGGCAATTCCTCACCATCCTGCTGGAGCGGGAGGGCTACGCGGTCGAGGTGGCGGACTGCGGCGAGGCGGCGCTCCGGGCCTGCGCCCGCCGCTGGCCCGATCTGGTGCTGACCGACCTCAACATGCCGGGCATCAACGGCCTGGAGCTGCTCGCGGAGCTCAAGCGGCGCGGCCTCGCCGAGGGGCGCGGCGTCGAGGTGGTGCTGGTGACCGCCTACGGCACGGCGGCGTCGGCGGTGGACGCCATGAAGGCCGGGGCCGCCGACTATGTCCTCAAGCCCTTCAACATCGACGAGCTGCTGCTGGTGGTTCGCCGCGCGCTGTCGCGCCGGGACCTGGAGATCGAGAACGAGCAGCTCAAGCGCGAGCTCAAGGACAAGTTTCACTTTGGGCAGCTCATCGGCAACGCGCCGGCGATGGTCGAGGTCTACGAGCTCATCCGAAGGGTGAAGGACACCCGCATCAATTGCCTCGTGCTCGGCGAGAGCGGCACGGGCAAGGAGCTGGTCGCCCGCGCCATCCACCACAACGGGCCCCGGGCAGAGCGCCCCTTCGTCGCGGTGAACTGCGGGGCCATCCCCGAGGGGCTGGTGGAGAGCACCCTGTTTGGGCACCGGCGCGGGGCCTTCACCGGCGCCGACCGCGACCGCGAGGGGCTGCTGCAAGCGGCGCACCGCGGCACCCTGTTCTTGGATGAGATCAACTCGTTGCCGCTCGCCGCCCAGGTGAAGCTCCTCCGCGCCCTCCAGGAGCGCAAGGTGACGCCGGTGGGCGAGACGCGGGAGGTCGAGGTCGATCTGCGCGTGATCGCCGCCTCCAACGCTGATCTCGAGGACTTGGTGCGCGAGGGGGGCTTCCGCGAGGACCTCTACTACCGGCTCAACGTGGTGCAGATCCCGCTGCCGGCCCTCCGCGAGCGCCTCGAGGACATCCCGGTGCTGGTGCGCCACTTCGTGCGGGAGTTCGCGGCGGAGTACGACAAGCCGGTGGCGGGGGCCAGCCCCGAGGCCCTCGACCTGCTCCGGCGGCACAGCTTCCCCGGGAACGTGCGCGAGCTGCGCAACACCGTCGAGCGGGCCGTCGCCTTGTGCAGCGGGGGGCTGCTGCTGCCCGCCGACCTGCCGCCGGCCCTGCGGGGCGCCGCAGCGGCCCCGACCGCGACCCCCACCCACGCCGAATTCCCTGCAGATGGCGTCAACCTCGACGCCCTGATGGCCGACTTCGAGCGCGGGTGGCTGGAGGCGGCCCTCGGCGCCGCGGAGGGCAACAAGACCCAGGCCGCGCGCTTGCTGCAGATGAGCTTCCGCTCGTTTCGGTACCGCCTCGCCAAGTACGACATGGATGGGCCGGGTGGGGCCTGACGGTCTGCGGCACACTGACAAAGATCGTCACCTCCCGGCTGACAATTTTCGTCAACCCTCCATGAAGATCGGCTGCCAGCCCCATCTTGATGTTGGCACGGTTCTTGAAAGAAGGGGGACGTGAGCGGCGGCGGCGGTGGTGTACCGAGCCGACGTAAGCCCCGGCGGGACACACGCCGCGGTTGAGTCCCCCCGGCGGACAGAGGTCCGCGTCCTTTGGAGGCCAGCATGTTCAACAAGAAGGGCTTTACCCTCGTCGAGCTCATGATCGTCGTCGCCATCATCGGCATCCTGGCCGCCATCGCCATCCCCAACTTCGTCGCCATGCAGTACCGTGCCAAGCGCGCCGAAGTCCCCGGCAACGTGGACGGCATCAAGACCGCCCAGATGGCCTACGACGCGGCTTTTGACACCTTCATCAACCAGGCGACCTTCATCCCCCGGACCATCGCTGGCACCGCCGTGGACAAGGTCCAGGTGGACTGGACCGCTACCGGCACCGGCTTCTCCACGCTCGGCTGGGCCCCCGACGGCAAGGTCCGCGGCGCGTACAAGGTGGCGTCCACCAGCTCCACCGACTTCCTCGTGACCGGGCAGTGCAACGTCGATGGCGACGGCGTCATCGCCCAGTACACCGCCACCAAGACCACCAACGCCGCCCCCAACGTCGCCACCACCAACAGCGTCTTCTAAGACGGTGGTGGCGCGGGCCCCGCGATTCGCGAGGTCCGACCCGACGGAGCCCTCCGGCCGTGCGGCCGGGCGCAAGGAGGTCGCTTGACGCGTCCCCCCTCAGCGCCCCCCGCTCTGGCCGGGGGGCTCTCGCCGTTGTGGGGCTTGCCGGCCCTGCTTGGGCTGGTCACCCTCGGTCACCTTGGGGCGCTGCTCGGCGGCTTCGTCTGGGATGATCAGCCGTTGATCCTGGGAAACCGCTGGCTGGGCAACGCCGCAGATCTGCCGGCTCTGCTGTCGAAGGACCTCTGGGCGGGCGCCCCGGTCGACCGGCCGAGCAGCGGCTACTTTCGACCGCTCCTGCTCCTCGACTATAGCGTTGATGTCGCTATTTTCGGCAAGAACGCTGTGTGGATGCACCTCCGCGGGCTGCTCTGGCACCTGCTCGCGGTCGCCGGGCTGTGGCGGCTCAGCGCTCCGCGGCTCGGGGCGGCTGGCGCCTGGGTGGCCTGCCTCATCTTCGGCCTGCACCCTGTACAGTCCGAGGCCGTGACCTGGATCGCCGCCCGGAACGACCCGATGGCCGCGGCCCTCTGCCTTTGGTCCTTGGTGTGGAGCCGAGCGCCCGGCGGGCGGGCGGCGCTCGGGGCGGGCCTGCTGGCGGCCGCCGCGGTTGCCAGCAAAGAGTCGGCCCTGTTGCTGCCGGTGCTGCGCCTCGCCCTCGCCCGGCTGGATCGCGAGGGCGCCCGGTCGGCCCTGGTCGGCGCGCTCCCCTTGGCCCTCGGCGGCGTCGCCATCGTCGGGCTCCGGCTGGTCGCGGCGGTGGACGGCGCCGGGCTGCCCTCCGCCGAGGGCTGGGCGCTGCTCGCGGAGAATGGCGTCCGGCTGCCGCTGCTGGCGCTCGGAATGCTGGTGCAGCCCGCGCCGGGCGTGGGCGGCTGGGCCCTCGAGTACCTGGACCGCGCGCCGGCGTGGCGCTTCGCGCTCGGCGGGGTCGGCCTCCTCGGCTTGATCGCGCTCGCCCGGGTGGCGCCGCCGGGCCTGCGCTCCGCCGCGGCCTTGTGGGTGGTGGGCGCGGGCGCGCCGCCGGTCCTCGCCTTGGCCGCCAAGGGGCTGTTCGGCGAGCGCTACCTGTACTTGGCGCTGATCGGACCGGCCTGGCTGGCCGGGGCCGCGGCCCTCCGGCACCCGCAGCGGGCGCGCACGCTCGGGCTCATCGCTGGGATTGGCTGCGTGGTGGTCCTTCAGCTCCGGGCCCTCGCGTGGCGGGACGACCTGCGCTTGTGGTCGGCCGCCGACGCCGCCGCGCCTTCGCCCTACAGCGCGACCAGCCTCGGCCACGTCGCCTACGAGGCCGGCGAGCTCGACCGCGCGCAGGCCTACTTCATCCGGGCCCTCGCCGATCCCCGGCCGTGGCTGGACGCCTGCGGGCCGCTGGTCTCGACGGCCTCGGCGCAGGGGCGCGTGCCGCTCGGCGTTCAGCTCAGCGCCTGGGGGGCCCTGCGGGGCTGCGATGACGCGCGCTTTCGGGTGGGGCAGGCCCTGGTCTTGGCGGCCGCTGGGCGCTGGGACGAGGTGGCCCTGGCCATCGCCCACGTCGAGGAGGACCCGACCGGGCGGGCCCAGGTCGTGCGCGCGGCCCTGCGGCTCCGCGCCGGCGACGCGCAGCTCAGCGATCTCGAGGCCGGCTGGACCGGCGAGCCCTCGCTGCGCGCGCAGGCCGAGGGCTTGATTTTGGCCTCGGCGGGGGCCGCGGGGTTAGGTTCGCCGCCCTGATCGGCCGCAGCGGCGGGCCAGGGCGGGCGGTCGCAGCAGTCGGGGGCGCAGGATGGGCGGAGCGGCGGGGGGCATCGGCGCCACGGCGCGGGCAGGGCTGACGGTGGCCGTCATCGCGGCGGGCATGGCCCTGGCCCACTGGAGCCAGCGGGCCGCCGACCTCCGGCGTTTTGGCAACGACGACCCGGAGTCTTGGGTGCAGCCCGATGGGCGGGCGCTGCGGGTCGCGGCGATGGGCCAGCGCACGCTCGCCGCCGATGTGGTCTGGGTGCGGTCCTTGCTGTGCTTCGCCGAGACCCTCGACCGGCCCACCCCGCTCAAGCGCCAGTGGCAGCGGGCCTCGTTGGAGGCGGTCACCACCCTCGATCCCGGCTGGCGCACCCCCTACTTCTACGGCGGGTCCTTCCTGCGCTTGCTCGGTGATATTGACGGCTCTGACATTATTCTCAAGCGGGGGATGGCCTGGCTGCCCGGGGACGCCCACTTCCCCTTCGCGGTGGGCATGAACGCCTTCCTCTACCGCGACGACCCGGACACCGCCGCGCGGTACGTGGCCTTCGCGGCCGAGCTCCCCGGCGCGCCCGACTGGTACCGCTCGGCCGCGGCCGGCATCCTCGAGGGCCACGGCCAACGTCGGGCGGCGCTCCGCTACCTCGACGAGCAGCTCGCCTTGGCCGACCGCCCCGCCGCCATCGAGGCCTTGCTCCGCAAGAAGCGCGATCTCGTGCACGACGAGCTGGTGAGCTTGTTCGCCGAGCGCCGCGCCGCCCTGCTGCAGGAGCGCGGGGCCGACATCCAGCGGCCGGAGGACCTCGGCGAGCTGCCCCCGGATCCCCACGGCGCCGGCTGGATCATCGCGCCTGACGGCGTTGTCCGCAGCGCGGCCGCCGAGCGCGCCCTCGCCGCCCGGTTGATGAGCAAGGAGCGCCGCACCGTGCTCCGCCGCCCGTGAGCGCCCCTGCGTCCCCGGGGCCCCCCGCGCGCACCCCAGCCCAGCCCGGCACCCCGACCTTCACCCCGCCCTGCAGCCAGCCCTGCACCCCGACCTTCACCCCAACCTGCACGCCGCCCGGCACCCTCACCTTGATCGGCCTCGGCAGCTCCTTGGGGGATCGACACCGAAACCTCCGCGCGGCCGTCCGCTTGCTCTCGGCCAGCCCGGAGCTCCGCTTGGTGGCGGTGTCGCGGCCGGTGGTGTCGCGGCCGGTGGGCCGGGCCCGCGGCTGGTTCCTCAACGCGGTGCTGAGCGCCGTCTGGGCGGGCTCTCCCGAGGCCCTGCTGGCCCGCTGCCAGTGGGTCGAGCGCCGCTTGGGCCGCGCGCCGACCCTGCGGTGGTCCGATCGCCTGATTGACGTAGACATCATTGTTTTCGGAG
>CANHON010000059.1 GCA_947462115.1 Deltaproteobacteria bacterium
GACGAGGCCGCCCTGTTGTGCTTCGGGGTGTGCTCAATCCCCCAGATGGTCAGCGTCGTGCGCCGGAGCTGGCCCCGGTTCACCACCGCCAAGATGCCCTGGCCCACGCCATCGTCGGTGAGCGGGGCTGTGTGAGGGCGGCTGCGCGCTGCGCTCTCGAGGGGGTCGCGGTGGTCGCGGGTCGCCGCCCTGCCCTTGGGCGCGCCTTCGCCGGGCAGCGCCCGCATGTCGCCGCGGCGGGCGTGGCTGGTTTGGCGGCGCCACGGGCCCGGGTCGTCGAGGTCTTCGCCCCGCAGGCTCGGGGCGGGCGGTTGGTGGTTGGCGGCGGCGGGGGCCGCCTCGGGCCGAAGGCCGCGGGCCGCGTGGGACCGGGCGGGCGAAGAGCAGCGAGGCCGGAGGCTGAGCGTGCCCGGATGGCCGCCGCCGACGTCAATCTGGGGCCGGAGCTGGGGGCGCGGGACCTGGACCACCGTGGCGACTCCTCCTGGCCAAGCGCCCTCTAACCGATCGCTCGGGGCCTGCGCGGCGCGGGCGGCGCGCCCGGCGGACCTCGGCGGACCTCGGCGGCGGCGGCGGTCTCAGCAGGCCAGCTCGACGGGGCCGATCGGCGGCCCCCGGCTGAAGGAGCGCCCCGCGCGAGGCGCCCCACAGGGCGGCCGAAGGCCGGCCGCGAAGCGGCGGAGCGGGCCCGACGCGGACCGCGGCCGCGGCGGGGTGGCCCGCGAACCCCGGCGGGGGGCCGACCCGGAGCGCAGCGCAGGGGCGCGCCCATGCGGGTGTTGCGGCTTAGTTGGGGTCGCAGGGGCCGTCGCAGAGGTGCACGGCTTGGCCGTCGCGGATGAGCGCCCGGAGCTGGTTGAGCTGCTGGGCAGCGAGGGGAACCTCGCCGTGTACGCCGTTGTCGCGCACCGGGATGGTGTTCTCGTCGGGCGGGGTGTAGTCGGCGAGGAGCTCGGGCAGGGTGATGGCCGTGAGCACGACGCCGGTGGCGGGCGAGGGCACGGTGGGCAGGCCCTCGATGCGCGTGCCGGCGACCTCGAGGTGCGCCGCGCCGAGACGGCGGGCGAGGATGTTGGTGGCCAGGTTGGGCACCTGAACATCGCCGATGCCCTCTTGTAAGATGACCGTGGGGAGCGGGCGATCGGGGAAGTCGGGGTCGGCGCCGAGGAGCGCGCCCATCGTGGCCGGATCGCTGCGGTCGAAGTCGTGCTGCATCAGGCTGATGAACAGGAGCTGGCTGAGCGGGTCGGGGTAGAGGGCGTCGATGACCGTCTCGATGGCGGAGAAGTGCGTCGAGCGCTGGATCATGTGGCCCCAGCCGGCGCCGGGCACCGCGACCACCGCCCGCTGGACCTCGGGGCAGAGGCTGAGGAAGGTCGAGCCCTGTACGCCGCCGAGGCTGACCCCATAGTAGGTGAGGTCGTCGGGGAGCAGCAGGGGCAGGGGCGCGCCGGCGCTGCGGTCGATGCCGAGAACAGCGTCGAGGGCGGGATCGTCGCTGAGCGGGCCCGCCGCCAGGGCCGCCAGGGTGAGGGCGTTGACTTGGCTCTGGGCGAGGCGGTCGGTGACGAGGTTGATGCGCGACAGGTCGGGGACCACCTCGCGCACGATGAGGTCGAGATCGCCGCCGGAGAGGCCGATCCAGTCGGTGGCGACCAGCACCGCGCCCAGCTCTTGGGCGATGGGCCAGGTGACGTCGCGGCCGATGCCGCCCTCGAGCATCGACTCGCCGGTGCCGAAGATGCCGTGCCCGATGAGCGCCAGCGGCAGGCCGCGCCGCTCGCGGGCCACCGCCGGGATGACCATGCGGAAGGGGTAGGAGGCGGCCGGGGTCTGCCGCACCGCGCGGTAGCCGTCGAGGACCATCACGTTGTCTTCGGTGAGGAAGCTCGGGGGGACAAAGGTGCCCCGCACGACCGCCGCCACGTCGGGTGAGGGGTCGGCGATGACCTCATCGATGGTGTAGGTGAAGCCCTCGGCCGCGGCGATCTCGGCGGCTTGGTTGCGCATGTCGCGGAGCAGGCCCACGCCGGCCAGCTCGGACTTCACGTTGAACTCCCAGGCGAGCTGCAGGTCTTCGCGGGCGAAGCCGTGGCCCTCCAGCGCGGTGAACAAGGCCTCGGCGGCCGGGCGGCGGGCCTCGAGCGCCGGATCGCCGGTGGCGGTGCCGTCTCGCCAGGCGATGAAGGGGGCGGCGGTGGGCAGGGCCGCGCCGTCGGCGGCCCGCAGATCGGTGGTGATGACCACCGCGTAGCGCTCGCCGAACGCGAGGGGCTCGAGCGGCCGGATGATGAGGGCCCAGCGGGCCTCGTAGTCTAAGTGGCGCTGGTTTTGGTCCATCTCGGTGAGCACGCGCACGCGCTCGCCGGTGGACAGGCGCACCAGCGCGATGGGCGCGTCGTCGGCCATGGGCAGCTCGGCCGCCCCAAGCGGGAGCAGCTGCGTGGGATCGACGTCTACGCCGAAGTTCACGAGGATGGGCGTGGTGGGCGAGGCGCCGTCGGCGTGGTCCCAGCGGGCGGGATCGACCGGCAGCGGCCCGTCGGGGCTCACGAAGCCATCGGCCGAGATGTGTAGGCGCAGGCCCGTCTCGCTGGTGGTGTCGGCCACCATCTGCTCGCTGCTCGGCCAGGGGAGCAGGCAGTCTCCGGCGATGTTCAGCGGGTTGCAGGCCAGCGGCTCGATGGGGCCGCCCGTGTCGCCCGAATCGCCCGAATCGCCATCGCCACCATCGCCGCCATTGTCGATCAGCTCGCCTGGGCCGTCGTTCTTGAAGGGCTCGCTCTCTGGGACCGAACAGGCGACCCAAAACAACGGGAGCAGGCGCAGCGGGCGGATGGTCATGGGCTCACCTCGGTGGGACGCGGCGTTGATTGGGCGCTCAGGCGCTCCGACTCCAGCTGGGCCAGCATTCGGCTGCCGCCCTCGCCTGCGCGGAAGCCGCAGGTGATCGACACGGGCGCGCCCGCGGCGTCGGTGCCCTGGGCCGTGACCTTCATGCCGCGGTGCTCCTCGCCCTCGGCGGTGACGGCGGCGAGCTTGGCGTAGGGCAGCACCACCCCGGCCTCGCCCTGCACGAAGATCAGCCGGTCGGCCATCATGGCGCAGGCGAGGGTGCCGTCCATGTCGTCGCTCTCGTCGTGGAAGGCCAGGGGCACCTCGGTGAGGGCCACGAGGCGCGTCGCCCGCAGGGGGCCCATCAGGTAGACCGGCGTCGCCACGCCCGCCCGCAGGGGGCTCGGGCCGCGATCGCTGCCTTGGAGCATGCCGATGGTGAGGCCGATCATGCCACCGCCGCCGGCGATGATGCCGAGGAGGCAGAAGGCGATGAGCAGGGCGCCATAGGAGGCGAGACCGCAGCCCGGCGCCGCTGCCAGATCGGGGTTGGAGATGATCGGCGGCGCGTCGTGCTTGCCGGGCACAAGGCGCATCCGAGGGTTGTTCTGGGGGTCGGGTCCGGGGAAGATCATGGGCTCGGCTATCCGCCCAGGGGCGGGCCCACCAGCCCCACAATAGCCGAGGCCGGGCCGCGCCCCCCGCCGCCCGCCCGCCGCCGGCCCGGCGCTGGCCGCGAGAGGAGCTGCCCGTGAACGTCGCGCTGCCCGCCGATGGCCCGCCCGCCATCGCCTTCTTCGACCTCGACCGCACGCTCATCGCCATGAACTCGGCCCAGGCCTGGATCAAGCGCGAGGTCAAGCTCGGGCACCTCAGCCGGGTCACCGCCGCCCGGGGCGCCGTCTGGATCGGCCTCTACCACGCCGGCTTCGCCCGCCTCGACGCCGCGGTGCACGAGGCCGCGGCCACCGTCAAGGGCGAGGATGAGGCCCCCTATGTGACGCGCACGGCGCTATTTTGGGACGAGGAGGCCCTGCCGAGCCTGCGCCCCCAGGCCCGCGCCGCCGTCGAGGCCCACCGGGCGGCCGGCGAGCAGCTCGCGCTCATCACCAGCAGCTCGCAGTACATGGCCGGGGCCGCCGCCGCCGAGCTGGGCCTCGGTCACGCCCTCTCCAACGTGCTGGAGGTGCAAGGCGGGCGCTTCACCGGCACGATGCGGGCGCCCCTGTGCTTCGGCCGCGGCAAGGTAGACCACGCCGAGGCCCTGGCGGCGGCGCTCGGCCACCGCCTCCTCGACTGCGCGTTCTATACCGACAGCTACAGCGATCTGCCGTTGATGCAGCGGGTGGGGCGGCCGGTCGCCGTGCACCCCGACCCGCGGCTGCGGCGGCACGCGCGCCGGGCCGGCTGGCCGATCGTGGATTGGGGCGGCGGCGGTCCTAGCGGCGCAATAGGGCGGGCCCCCTAAAGCGGCAGCCCCGCGCACCCAAAGGAGTCACCCATGGCCGTCCCCTGCCCGATCACCGGCGCGCCGATGCTCACCGAGAAGGTCGGCGAGGTCACCATCGACCGCAGCCCCGGCCACGGCATCTGGCTCGACAGCGGCGAGCTCTACCTCATCACCGAGGACGCCCGCCACGCCGAGCTGCCGTTCTGGGCCGACCTGTTCCGTCGCGAGCAGAGCCCGCCGGTGGACACCGGGCGGCGCCTCGCCTGCCCCCACTGCGGCCAGACCATGTCGCTCGAGAGCTTCGAGGGCGTCACCCTCGACTGGTGCAAGAAGCACGGCGTGTGGCTCGACGCCGGCGAGCTCGAGGCCATCCTCAACAACCTGCGCCTGGAGCCCGGCTACCTGCGCGGCGTGGCCCTGCGCCTCTCGGACATGCGGTTCTGAGCGCAGCGCGCCACCAAAACAACGGTTAGCAGCGCGTTCTGCCGCGGCTCACCGGCGGGGCTGGCGCGCGGGGCCCCGCGGCTGACACACTGGCGGCGCCTCCGTCCCCGGTGCCCCCATGTCGATGTTCCGCGCCCGCGCTGCCCTGCTGCTGCTCCCCGCCTTGTCCGCCTGCGAGGGCGGGGGCGAGGCCGCCGCCAAGCCCAGCCCCAGCGAAGACTCGGCCGCCGAGCCGGTGAGCACCCTGCCGCCGGCCATCTGCAGCGCCGGCCAGCGCTGGGCGCCCGGCGCGCAGGCCTTCGTGGACGAGAGCGTGTCCTGGGGCCTGCCGGAGCTGATGCCGGTGGGCGTGCGCATGCTCGCGGTGGACTTCGACAACGACGGCTGGACGGACCTGCTCGTGCGCTCGGGCACCACCCCCGACGACTTCGCCGCCGGCACCCGCAGCACCTGGCTGCTCAAGAACAACGGCGGAGAGGGCTTTATCGACGTGACCGAGGCGAGCGGCCTCGTGGCGCCCCGGGACGGCGGGCCCAACCGCGCCGCGCCGGTCATGGTGGCGGGCGACGTCAACAACGACGGCAAGCTCGACCTCTACGCCGGGCTGCCCGACGCCGCCGGCGCCATCGAGGCCACCAGCGAGCTGCTGCTCGGCGACGGGGCGATGGGTTTTGCGCTCGGCGCCGAGGACAGCGCGCTGCGCGTCAACCGCGGCGATGTGCCCTACGGCGCCGCCTTCACCGACGTGGACCGCGACGGCCAGCTCGACCTGTTCGTGGGCCAAAACACCAGCAGCGTCGGCGCCGCCCTCCAAGACCGCCTGTACCAAGGCGACGGCGCCGGCGGCTTCACCGACGTCACCGCCGACCAGGGCCTGACCACCCAGCCCTGGAGCAGCATCACGGTGCTCAACGCCGGCGGCGCCCACAGCGTGGCCTGGTCGGCCGCGGCCTGCGATCTCAACGACGATGGCCTGCCCGAGCTGCTCGTCGGCTCCTACGGCCGCGCGCCCAACCACCTCTGGCGCAACACCGGCACGGGCTTCGTCAACGAGAGCGTGGCCAGCGGCTACGCCTACGACGACCGCGAAGACTGGAGCGACAACGAGTCGGCGCGCTGCTGGTGCACCCTGCACCCCGAGGACGACGACTGCGCCGGCGTGCCCGAGCCCCGCGCCATCGCCTGCAGCACCGACGCCGACGCCTTCCGCTGGCGCCACAGCAGCGACCGGGAGGCCTACCGCCTCGGCGGCAACTCCGGCGCCACCACCTGCGCCGACGTGAACAACGATGGCTACGTCGATCTGCTCACCTCGGAGATCGTGCACTGGGACGTGGGCAGCTCCGCCGACCCCTCCGAGCTGCTCGTCAACCAGGGCGACCCGGCCGTGCGCTTCGCCCGCCCCGGCAACGAGGTGACCGGCCTCACCCGCAGCCACAGCGGGGTCTCCTGGGACGACGGCGACATCACCGGCGGGGTGTTCGACTTCGACAATGACGGCTGGCCCGATGTCTTCATCGGCTCCACCGACTACCCCGGCACCCGCGGCCTGCTCTACCACCAGACCGCGCCCCTCACCTTCGAGGCCGTGCCGCCCGAGCAGGGCCTCGACAACCCCCGCAGCCACGGGAGCGTCTTCGCGGACTTCGACCGCGATGGCGATCTGGACGCTGTTTTGGGCCACAGCAGCGCCCGCTGCAACAGCGACTGCCGGTCCACCTTCGAGGTGCACCTGTTCGAGAACCAGCTCAGCGAGGGCAGCAACTGGGTGCAGCTCAAGCTGGTGGGCCAGGGCGGCAGCAACCGCGCGGCCATCGGCGCCCGGGTGCGGCTGCGCGCCGGCGAGCTCACCCAGACCCACGCGGTCTCCGGCGGCGGCGGCCAGTGGGGCAGCCAGGACGACCTCGTGCAGCACTTCGGCATGGGCGCGGCCTGCGAGGGCCAGGTCGAGGTGCGCTGGCCCGACAGCGCCGGGACCATCGAGGTCTTCGACATCGTGAGCGGCTACCGCTTCGAGCTCGTGCAGGGCAGCGGGCGGGCGGTGGTGGTGCCGGTCGGCAGCGGCAGCGGCGCCGAGTAGCGGCGGCGAGGGCGAGCGCTGCAGCGGGCAGCGAGGTCAGAACAACGCGCAGCACATCAACCCCGCGCCGATCGCCAAAAACCGACGGCCCCTCCCGCCGCAGGGCGAGGGGGGCGAGGGGGGCGAGGGCAGCGGGGGCGAGGGCAGCGCGGGCGACGCGGTCCGGCGGCGCGCTCAGTAGCGGCCAAACTCCGCGTCATCGAGGCTGATCACGTCGCTCGGCAGCACCCGGCCGCGCACCGCCGGCTTGGGCGCAGGCCGGGCCGGGGCCGCCGCGCGCTGGGCCTGGGCGGCGCCCTGGGCCATGAAGCTCTGGAGCGCCTGCATCAGCGCCGGCGTGAGCTCGGGCTCCCCGGCGTGGCCCCCGCCGATGGGGCCGATGGGCGCGCGGTCGTCCGGGCGCAGCTTGAAGCGCAGCATCATCTGCCGCAGGGTCGAGGCCTGGGTGCTCAGCTCCTCGCTGGCGGCGGCCGACTCCTCGGCGGCGGCGGTGTTCTGCTGGGTGACCCGATCCACCTGCTCGAGGCCGGTGTTGATCTGGGCGATGCCCTCCGCCTGCTCGCTGCTCGCCTGGGCGATCTCCGCCACCACCGACTTTACGCGGGTGACGCTCTCGACGATCTCTTCGAGCGCCCGGGCCGTCTCGTGGGCGGACTTGCTGCCCTGGCCCACCTTCACGATGGTGCTCTCGATCATGTGGGTGGTCTCGCGGGCGGCCGTCGCGCTCCGGGCCGCGAGGTTGCGGACCTCCTCGGCCACCACCGCGAAGCCCCGCCCGTGCACGCCCGCCCGGGCCGCCTCGACCGCGGCGTTGAGCGCCAGCAGGTTGGTCTGGAAGGCGATCTCGTCGATGACCTTGATGATCTTGGAGATGCGCTGGCTGGCCTCGTCGATCTCGTCCATCGCCCGAAGCATGGCCTTCATCCGGTCATCGCCGCGCACCGCGACCTGCCCGGCCTGCGAGGCCAGCTGATCGACCTCGCCGGCGCTGGCCGCCGTCTTGCGGCTCTGGTTGGCCATGTCGCGGATGGTGGCGCCGATCTGCTCGATGGCCGCCGCCGAGGTGGTCGCGCCCGAGGCGAGGCTCTGGGCCGAGGCCGCCACCTGCGAGCTGCCGCCGGCGATCTGGTCGCTGGCCTCCTTGCAGCGGCCCAGCGTATCGGAGAGGGCGCCCACCATGCCGTTGTAGGCGTCGCGCAGGGCGGCGTGATCGCCGCGCAGATCCCCGTGCATGGCCACCGTCAGGTCGCCGGCCGCGGCCTTCACCATGCAGTCGCGCAGCTCGTCGATGGGGGCCACCGCCGCGCCCAAGATCTGGTTGACCTTGGTGAGGATCGGCCCGTAGGTCCCGTCCATCCGCTCCACCGCTCCGCGGGCGCTGAGCTGGCCGTCGGCGACCTGGGCGAGCATGGCCTGCACCTCGTCCTCGAAGCCCTTGCGGGCCGTCACATCGGTCCACTGCAGCAAGAAGCCGAGCAGGCCGCCCTCGCTGCCAAAGACGCCGTTGACGGTGAGATCGATGTGCAGGCCGCCCACGGCGATGTGGGTGCTGTAGGGCAGCCGGCTCAGGTCCGACAGCAGGCGCCGCTGGTGCGCGGCGTTGCGGTGGAACATGTCCATGCTTTTGCCGACGAGCTGGCCGGCGTTGAAGCCCGGGAACAGCTTCTGAAACGCCGCCTCCCGGTTGCGGAACATCGCCACGGCCTGATCGTTGAGATGAACGATGTTGAAGTCTTTGTCGGCGAGCATGATGTTGGAGCTGAGGCCCGCCACCGCCGTCTTGATGACCGCCCCCTCGATGGTCTCCGCGGCCCGACCGCCGCCGCCGCCCTGCATCAGCACCACGCCGCCTTCGCCGCCTTGGACCGGCGAGACCGCGAACTTGGCCTCGGCCCCGCGCCCGGTGATGACCACCGTGCCGGACTGGCCCTGCAGCGCCTCAAAGATCGCGGTGCGCACCGGACCGCCGAAGGGGAGCGCGCGCACCCCCTGGCCCAGCAGGCTGGCGGCCTCGAGCCCCGTCATCTCTGTCATCGCCTGGTTCCAGGCCTGGATCTTGCCCTCTCCGTCGAGTGCGAAGGCGGCCGCAGGGAGGTGATCGAAGGCAGGAGCGAACATCGGGGACCTCGGAGGGCCAGAGGGGGGGAGCACCGCATCTCATCCGTCGCCGCCCCTTCGGCCTTGCAGGCCCCGCCTGAACCCAAACCGGCCCCCCGCAGGCCCAATAGGTGCAAATCCGTAGCCCGTTCAGGGGAGGCCGCCGCCCACCCCGCCCGCCGCCGGCCCGCGCGCGGGGGAGCCCCATCTCCAAGCTGTGTGCGTCTCGTCGCCCCAGGCCGGCGGGCCCAGGGCCTCGGTCAGCGCGGCGCTCGCCCGGGCCGCCTCCTCGGGATCAACGTCGCTGAGGTGCAAGACCACCCAGGCCGGCAGCGCAGACGCCGGCAAGGGCGCCGCCGGCCCGCGCTTCCAGGGGTCGGCCTCGGGCCGCTGGCCGCGGTTGGTGGCCCGCATGCCCGCCGGCCCCCGGTAGGCCCGCGCGAGGCGCCGCAGCAGCGGGTCGCGGCGCAGGGCCTCGGGCAGGTAGACGTTGACCCCATAGGGGATCGGGTGCCCGTGAATGGCCTGCTGCAGCTTGTAGCCGCGGTTGAGGCGGGTGGCCTCGGGCGGCCAGTCGAGCACCGCGCCGCCCTCGCCCAGGGCCGCGTAGACCGGGGCGGGCCGCAGCGGGGTGGTGGGCACCGGGAAGGGCGCCGGCGTGAACCACGCCAGCTCGCCGAGCAGCCCGAGCAGGACCAGCGGCCGTGCCCAGCGCGGCAGCCGGGCCACCGAGGACGCCGCCAGCAAGGCCAAGGCCGGCATGGCCGCCATCACCAGGCGGTAGGGGTGGTGCAGGGCCGACAGCGGGGCGCCCGGCTCCATCAGCGTGGCCAAGGGCAGCAGAACAGCGTGCCCGAGCACCTCCACCGGCCGGTCCCCCACGACGAGCCGCGGCCCCGCCAGCACCAGGGCCAGCAGGGCGAGGCTGGCCCGCCATCGACCGGCGGAGGGCGAGGCGATCAGCGCCCAGCACGCCAATCCGAGGCCCACCAGCCCGAGGTGCTGGGGGTGGACGATGCCGAGGTTGCCCCGCGCCGCGAGGTCTGGGTAGGCCGCCGAAGGGTGGACAAAGCTGATCAGATCCACCGCCGGCAGCCGCGCGGCCCAGCCCGGGGCGGCGCTGGGATCGACCGCCGCCGCGGGGTGATCGAGGGTGGTGGCCGCGAGGCCCAGCACCGGCGCGGCCAGCAGCAGCCCGACGCCGACCCCGGCGATCGCCGCCCCGAGGCGCTGGAGCCCGTTGGGCGCGCCGATGCCGCCCACCGCCAGCGCGCCGGTGAGCACCGCCGCCGACAGGCCCAGGTAGGGGCTCTGCACCAGGGCGATCCCCACCAGGGCCGCCACCCCGAGCCCCAGCCCCGCGCCGGCCCGCCGCCCGGTGAGCAGGCCCAGCAGCAGCACCAAGGTCCACTGGCCGAGCAATTCCGTGAGGCCGGAGTGCACCGCCCCGCGGGTGAAGGCCGAGGGCCCGACGATGAGCGCCGCCGCGAGGCCAGCCCAGACGCTGCCGGTGCGGCGGGCGGCGAGCCCCGCCATCAGCCCGGCGGTGAGCATCACCGGAAGGGCCACCACGAGGTTGTAGGCCGCGGCCACCCCGAGGGGGCGGAGGGCCGAGAACAGCGCCGCGCCCGTCAGGTCGGGAAACCACAGCACCGGGTCATCGGGCCAGAACATCCAGCCCGCCCGCCAGGGGGCCCGCCCCGCGGCCAGCGACCGAGACACCCACTCCATGCCCTGAAGGTGGTCTGGCATGTCGCTCTCGGGGTGGCCGAGCAGCGCGCCCCCCCACAGGGCCGGGCCCACCGGGTGCAGCCCCGCCAGCGCCAGCAGGGCCCCGCCCGCCGCCGCCGCCCGGCTCCGCTGCGCGCTCCCGCCCCGGTCCATTCCCCCCCTCCTCCGCCGGCCCCCGCCCGGACCGACCGCCAAACTGTCCCCAATTGTCACAGCGCCGCCGGCCTGCCCTGGCCAGCGCTGCGCCGGTCCTCACAGCCAGCGGGCACCGACCGCCGGCTGGGCGCCCCGGACGCCGAGCACGCGCCGCCCCAACTAGCCGAAGTCCGGCCATCGTACAAGATCCTCCGAGGTTGGGGGCCGCGTCGGAGGCCGGCTGCTCCAGGGGTCCACGCGCGCCGCGGCGTGCCCTCCCGGCGCACATACAGGCTTCTACTTATCCGAAGCCCGCCGGGGCCGCCCGAAGCCGGCGATCGGCGGCGGCCGAGGCTGGCATGGTGCCGCCGCGGGCCCAAACAAGGGCGCCGGAGGGGGAGGGCCGTGAGCCGAGCGCGCAGCCGGGCGGACAAAAGTGAAGTGCTCAAGCGCCGCCAGGGCGCGATCGAAGGCATGCTCGCCCCCAGCGCGGCCTTAGACGTCGATGACTGCGCCTACCACGTCAACCTCGACGAGCTAGAGGCCGCAGCCGAGGCGCTTTTTCGGGCCTTCCCCTACAGCAGCCTGCACGCCCTGAAGGTCGAGGCGGCGCTGTGCCCGGCGGTGTTTCAGCAGGCCCTGGGCGGGCGCTTCGGGGCCCGGGTCGAGCGGCCCGAGGAGCTGAGCCTGGCGCTGGCCCGCTGCGCCCCCGAGCGGGTGGTGGCCGGCGGCGGCTTTCGGGACGCGGCCTCCTTGGAGCGCTGCCTCGAAGCCGGCGTGCAGATCGTCATTGACAGCCTCCAAGAGCTGCGCTGGCTCGAAGGGCTGCTGGGCCCCGGCGGCCAGCCCCCGGGCGCGGTGCTCCTCGGGGTCAACGTGGCCTGGGCCCTGCCCACCCCGCCCGGCGCGCCGACCTTCACCGGCATTGACGTGCAGGCCGACCGTCTCGCGCTGCTCTCGGCCTTCAAGCGGCGCAGCTGGCTCCGCGGCCTGGCCCTGAGCGCGAGCCCGAGCTGGTCGGTCCCGTCCACCGCGGCGGCCGTGGGCGCGCTGGTCGAGCTCGCCGGGCAGATCGAGCAGCAGGGCGGGCGGGTCGCCGTGCTCGATCTGGGCGACTGCCAGAGCACCACGCCGGAGGAGGACGAAGATCCGCCGGTGCAGGCCCTCATCGACCAGCTCGCCACCGCCGCCCCCGAGCTCATGCTCGGCGTGCTCAAGGGCCGCTGGCGCCTGCAGACCGGGGTGGGCGCGGGCCTGTTCGACCGGCCCACCTCGCTCGTCAGCCGCGTCGCCAGCACCCGGCGCCTCGGCAACCAAAATCACGCCTGGTGCGGTGCTCCCGGCGGCGCCACGGCCCAAGAGGTGCTGGTGCACACGCCCACCGGCGGCCTCAAGCGCGGCGCCTACAGCTGGTGGTCGCTGCACGGCCCCGGGCCCGCCGCCCCCGACCTGCTCGCCCGGGCCTACCTGCCGCCCATCGCGCCGGGAGATCTGGTGTGGATGAACGGCCTGCCCTGCCCCGCGCCCTGCCCCGCCGCGGTGCGCCCGGCGGTCTACGGGGGCCGGAGCGCCGAGCCGACGCTGGCGCTGCTGGAGGCCCGGGGCTCGAGCCGCCCCAGCCGCCAGGCCGCGGCCTCCTCGACAATACCGTCCAACAGCCCATCCAGCACCGAGACCACCTGACGCGGCAGCCGGTTGTGGTCGGCGCCGGGCACCGCATGAAAACGCGCGCCGGCCGCCCGCACCAAGGCCCGCTGATCCGCCGGCCGAACCAAGGGGTCGTGCTCGCCCAAAAACGCGTGGATGGGCAGCTGGAGCCCGGCGACCGCCGCGCCATAGTCGAGGCCGTCGGCCCGCAGCCAGCGCCCGCTCCGCACCCAGCCGGTGGTCTGTCGCCAGTATCCGTACGACTCGTCGCGCCACCGCCCGAACCAGCCGGTGGGCAGGCGCCCCAGCGGCCAGGCCAGCGCGAGGCCCAGCTCGTAGAGGCCGCGCCGCTGCAGGTGCAGCAGGCCGCCCTCCTGGCCCCACAGCCCAGAGCCCAAGATCAAAATAGCGTCATAGAGGGGGCCTTCGGTGGCCTCGGCCGCCAGGGCCGCCTGCCCGCCCAAGGAGTGCCCGACCGCGATCAACGGCAGCCCCGGGGCGATCGCCCGGAGCGCGCGGGCCGAAGCGGGGTGGTCGCCGCT
Source organism: Deltaproteobacteria bacterium (assembly GCA_947462115.1). Lineage (GTDB taxonomy): Bacteria > Myxococcota_A > UBA796 > UBA796 > UBA2385 > JAEUKK01. The sequence goes on from CANHON010000059.1 coordinate 12,962, forward strand.
CACCAGCGCGTCGAAGGTCCAGTCGCCGGCCGGCGGCAGGGGCGGGCTCTGGCCGTGGCCCCGGGCGTCCACCGTGGCGGCGGCGAAGCCCCGGGCGCGCAGGGCGGCGGCGAGGGGGGCCATGGCGCCGGCGTGGGCCATCATGGCGTGGTGCAGCACAAAGAGCGCGCGGGGCTCGCCATCGGGCCACCACAGCTTGGCGCCCAAAGACCAGCCCGGCGCGTCGATCCGCAGGGCTTGGGGCTCCGGGGGCCCGCTCACCCGCCCTGCCCTGCCCAGGCCGGCGGGCGGCGCTCCAGCCGGGCGACGGCGGCCTCGACCAGCTCCGCCGACAGCAGCGCGGCCACCCCGGCCTCGGTCTCCAGCGCCAGCGCGTCGGCCAGGGGCTCGGCGTCGGCGTGGCGCAGCAGGCGCAGCACCTCGCGGGTGGCGGTCGGCGCGCCCCGGGCCACGTCCTCGGCCAGCCGCAGGGCCGCCGCGAGCGCGCCGCCGTCCTCGACCACCTCGTTGAGCAAGCCGATGGAGAGGCCCTCAGCGGCGTCCATCTCGCGGCCCGACAGGCAGAGCATCGCCGCCCGTCCCGGCCCCACCAGCCGCCGCAACAAGGAGCTGCCGCCGAGGTCGGGCACGAGGCCGAGCCGGGTCTCGGGCATGCTCAGGCGGGCCGCGCGGCCGGCCACCCGCAGGTCACAGTGCAGGGCCAGCTCCAGGCCGGCGCCCAAGCACGCGCCCTCGATCGCCGCGATGGTGGGCCAAGGCAGGCCGCGCAGGGGCGAGAAGCAGGCCTTGAGCTCGCGGATCAGCGCCCGCCCGAGCTCCGCGTCCTCGGTGGCGGCGAAGGCCCGCACCAGCGCGCCATTGTCGGGCCCGAGATCGATGCCGCCGCAGAAGTGACGCCCGCGGCCGGCGATCACCAGCACCCGCAGGCCCTCCTCAAAACTCACCGCCGACAGATCGGCCCGAAGTCGATGAAAATGCGCCTCATCCAGCGCGTTGGCCCGCGCCGGCCGGTCGAGCCACAGCAGGCCCACCCCGCCGCCGCGCCGCTCGAAGCGCTCCGAAAAAGGGGTCGGCTGCACGTCAGACATGGGCACCTCCTGGCCGGCGCCCTAACCACCAAAGCGGCGCCGGGCGCCCCGCCCTGCCGGGCGGCGGCCCCCCCGCCGGGCTCGGGCCGGGGGCCCTCGGTCGCCTGCGGCGACCCGCTGCGCGGCCCGCGGGTCGGCCTGGCGCGCGCCAAGCGGCCGGCCGCGCCCCACGCTATTGGCCGCCGTCGGGCGCCCACCCCCGACCCCGGCAGGCCGGCGTCGCCTTCTGGTTCCAATCAGAGAGATAGAATGCACAAGGCCCGCGTCCCCGCCCCCCGGCCCCTGCCGCCCCCCCGTGCCCCGCACCCGCTGCTCGCCCGCTACTTCGAGGCCGTCGATCGGGGCGCGCCGCCGCCGAGCGCCGCCCCGCCCGGGCAAGACGCCCAAAAGCTGCTGCTGGCCGATCCCTGCGGCCCCGCCGGCACCGAATTCGCCACCATCGCCGCCGCCCTCGAGGACGGCACCGGCGACGCGCTCATCGTGCTCCACCCCGAGGGCCTCGCGCGCATCGTCAATTCCCGGACCGAAGCGGCGGCCCGCCTGCCGGCCCTCCTCGGCTCGGCCGAGCGGGCGGCGCAGCTCATCGCGGTCCTCCACGGCTGCAGCGGCCCCGACGCCCGCGCGGCGGCCGTGCTCCAGGCCTACCGGCACGCGCTCACCGGGGGCACCGAAGCCACCTTCATCACGGTGTTTTGGATCGAAGACACCTGGGGCCGGACGGCCGGCCACGCCCTCCTCCACTGCACGGCGCAGGCGCCGAACTTTCGGCTCGTCAAGGACCTGCTGTGGAGCATCTCCGACGCCCGGCCGGGCTTTCGGTCGCGCGTGCTCGACCCCGCGGACCCGCCGGCGCACCCGAGCCGCGACGCCGAAGCCGAGTCGCTCATCCACGCGGCGCTGGCGGACCAGCCCCGCCAGGTGAGCCACTTCACCCGCACCCTGCCCGAGCAGCCCGGCGTCTGGGTGGCGCCCAAGCACTTCAAGCAGGCGCTGCTGCACCTCGAGGCCACCCGTCGCCTCCGGGTGCTGGACAAAGACGGCAGCGGCCGCCCCCTGCCCGCCGCCAAGCGCCCCAAGCGCCAAGGCGTGCCCACCCTCGGCGACGACTTCTGGGTGGAGCGCTGCTGAGCGCCAGAGCGCCCGCCACCAACGCCCACCCACCAAAATACCGCGCTTCACGCTCCTCCGGTGTTGAACAGCCGGTCAATCGGCGTCATGCGCGCCCCAGAGTGCGGCTTGGAAGTCGGTTGGCTGAAGCGCGGTGACCAAGCCCCACCGCCGAGCGATCGGGCTCGCTTGCGCGCGCCAGATGTGGTCGGCGCTGGCGGGCGAGCGGATGGCGGCGTCGAAGAGCTCGGGCGCGGCGCCCTCGGTCGTGTTCGGCGGGGTGAAGCGGGCGAGCTCGGCGGTGATCACCGCGCCGAGGCGGGCTGCGCGGCGCCGCCACCCGAGGTCGGCGCCCGGCGGCGGCGCGGCCAGCGCCTGACCCACGCTCTCGAGCAGCCAACCCAGCCGGTGCTCGCGGTGAAGGCCACGCAGCTCGAGGCGCAGCGCTGCGAGGCTCAGCTGCTCGACGCGCTGCAGCAGCAGCGGCGCCAGCGCGGTGACCAGCCGGGCCGGGCGGGGCTCGGTGAGCGTGGAGAGCACGACCGCGTGCGGGTCGCTGAAGCGCGTGGGCACGGTCACCCCCGGGACCAACATCAGGTGCGCCGCCCCGTGCTGGATGAGGGCGTTCTGGAGGGCGGCCTCGGGATCGGCGGCCGGCAGCAGATCGCCGAGGTCGACGTTGAACAGGCGTAAGACCGCGATGAGCTGCTCGGCGGTGAACGAGCCCGCGCCGCGCTCCAGCTCGCTCAGGCGGCTCTGCGACAGGCCCAGCTGAACGGCGAGGGCGCGCTGCGGCCACCCGCGGGCGAGGCGGAGGCCACGCACCTTGGCGGCGATCTGAAGGCGACTCTGCTCACGCGCTTCGTGGTTCGGGGTCTGTGGCATATCGGGCCTCACGATACGGCTATCGACATCTCGATAGTGGACTGTAGACCGCGGCCCGCTGGCGGTCAAGCCCACCCCGGACAGCACACCCCCAACAATACCGTGCACCACGTCAATCCCACAGCGCGCCAGGCCGGCCGGAGGGGGGCGCGCAGCGCCCGTCGCGCGCCCGCGCGACCGAGGCCTGGGGCCGAGCCCGGAGGAGGGCCGCCGACGGCCCCCGGCCGGCGGGGCGCCCAGAAGACCGCGCGGGGCGTCGTTCAGAGGCCGCAGGTGGGGTCGCTGGTGAGGCGGCGCGCGTCTTCGGCGGGCAGGGTGCGCTCTGCGCCGATGCTGACGTCGTTGTGGGCGAGGCGCCAGCGGGTCCGCGGGGTCGAGCACGCGGGACCGAAAGCCCGGCCGGGCGTCGGAGATGCTCCACAGCAGGTCCTTGACGAGCCGAAAGTTCGGCGC
>CANHON010000060.1 GCA_947462115.1 Deltaproteobacteria bacterium
AGTCGATCTCTTTGAAGGGCGGCAGCCAAAAGCCAGGGTGGTGCGCGAGCACGGTGTGCAGCCAGGTGGTGCCGGCCTTCTGGGCGCCCACGCACAGCAGGTCGGGGCTGCGCGGCTGGCCCGGCAGGCGCAGCGCGGAGGGCGCGGCGGGCACGGCGGGCGCGGTGGGCACGGCGGGCATGGGGCCTCCGGGGCGCGCCGGACGGGGGTGGGGCGCGCGGAGCGACAGCGTTAGCCCGCGACGATGACCGCCGACACCTCCGAGGCCCCCGTCGCAGCGCTGCCCCCACCGGCGGCCGCGGTGTCCTGTGTGGGACTGGCGCGTCGTTTTGGGCGTCGATGGGCCTTCTCCCGCGTGGATCTGGAGGTGCCGGCCGGCCAGCGCCTGCTGGTCATGGGCGCCAACGGCTCGGGGAAAACGACGCTGCTCAAGGTCATCTCCACGCTGCTCGCGCCCAGCCTCGGGCAGCTCCGGGTCTGCGGCATCGACCCCGCGGAGGACCCGGCGGCCGCCCGCCGTCGACTGCACCTGCTGAGCCACAGCCTCGGCCTCTACGAGGACCTGTCGGGCGAGGACAACCTGCGGGTCTTCGGTCGCCTGCTCGGCAAGGACGATCTGGACGTTGATCCCGTGCTGCGCCAAGTCGGCCTGGAGCGCCGCCCGGACCCCATCCGGGCCTACTCCGCGGGCATGCGCAAGCGCCTGCAGCTCGCCGCGCTGCTCGTGAAGGGCCCTGAGCTGACGCTCCTCGACGAGCCCTTCGCCGCGCTCGATCCGCTGGGCTGCGCGGCGGTGGAGGGCCTCATCGCGGCCCTGCCCGGGGCGGTGATCGTCGCGAGCCACCAGGTGGTCCGGGCCTCTCGCTTGTGCGAGCGGGCCATCCTGATGGATCAAGGCGCGGTTCGGTGGATGGGCCCCGCCGAGCAAGCGGTCGAGGCGTGGCGGGCGCTGCACGGCGGCGACGACCTGCAGGGCGGAGGCTGAGATGGCGCGCACCCCCGGCGGACCGGCCGACGTCCTCCGCCAAATCCCCATGATCCTCGCCAAGGACCTGCTCATCGAGTGGCGGGCGCGCAGCCGGGCCTTCGCGCTGGCCTGCTTCGCCCTGACCCTGCTGCTGCTGTTCAGCTTCGCGGTCGGGGCCGACGCCGCCACCCTGCGGGCGCACGCCGGCGCCTACCTGTGGATGTCGGTCTTGCTGTCCAGCACGCTGTTGTTGGCGCAGAGCCTCCAGCACGAGGTCGAGGGCGGCGCGCTCGACACGCTGACCCTCGCCCCGGTGTCTCCGGCGGCCCTGTTCTACGGGAAGGCCCTGGCCAACGCCGCTCAGCTCGTCCTGCTCACCGCCGTGGCCCTGCCGCCGGTCATCGCCCTGTTCGACGCGCCGGTGAAGGAGCCGCTCGGCCTGCTGGTGCTCGTCTCGGTGCTCGGCTGCGCTGGCGTGGCCGCGCCCGGCACGCTCTATGCCGCCTTGACCGCCCGGCTTGCCAGCAAACAGCTCCTACTGCCGCTGCTGTTGTTCCCGCTCATCGTGCCCTGCCTGCTCGCCTCCGTTAAGGCCACCTCGCTGCTGATGAGCGGCGACCCGATGGGTCAGGTCGGCTCCTGGCTCGGTCTTTTGTTGGCCTTCGACGTGCTCTATTGGAGCTTGTGCGGGCTGCTGTTCGGTCGGGTCATCGCGGCCTAGGCCTCGGGTCTGGAGGGAAAGATGGGATCGGAGGGCGCCGCTGCAGACCGCCTGCTGAGCTGGGATCGCGTCAGCTTGGTCATCGGCCTGCTGTTGCTCATTGTGGGCCACTACCAGGGCCTGTTCGTCGCCCCCGCCGAGGCCATGATGGGCGACGTCGGGCGCATCCTCTACGTGCACGTGCCCACCGCCTGGGCCTGCATGCTGGTCTACACCGCCTGCTTCGTGTTCGCGGGCCTGGCCCTGTGGTCCGGCAAGGGCAAGTGGGACGCCGCGATGGAGGCCTCGGCGGAGGTCGGCGTGCTCTACAACGCGCTGCTGCTCATTCAGGGCTCGCTGTGGGCCCGGCCCACCTGGGGCGTGTTCTGGACCTGGGACCCGCGCCTCACCACCTCGGCCATCGTCTTGGTTCTGTTCGTCGGTGTTCTTGTGCTTCGGCGGGTCATCACCGAGCCCGAGCGCCGGCTCAACCTCGGCAGCATCGCCGCGGTCCTGGCCTACGCCGGTGTGCCCATCGTCTACTTCTCGGTGAAGTGGTGGCGAACCCTCCACCAGCCCTTCTCGAGCCCGGCGACGGTCTCCGACAGCTTCATCACGCCCCTGCGGCTGGCGGCCTTCGGCATGATCTTCCTCGGGATCGGCCTCATCGGCCTGCGCTGGCGCGCCCTGCGCCGCGAGGTCGAGCGGGAGCTCAGCGCGCCGGCCCTGCCCGCCGCCCTGCCCACCCTCGAGCTCGGCCAGCGCGGCCCTGGCGGTGCGGCATGAACGAGGTCGTCGAGCCCGTCGCCACCGGCGTCATCACCGGCGGCTGGCCGTACATCATCGGGGCCTACGGCCTCACTTGGGCGGGCCTGCTGGCCTTCCTCACGCGCGCCGTGCTGCTCGGCCGGGCGCGCCCCCCGGAGTCACCATGAGCGCCCCGCAAGCCCCCGTCGCCCCCGCGCGCGGCATCACCCCGGCCCTGCAGCGTCGGCTGTTCTTGGTCGGCGCCCTGCTCGTGGCCGGCGGCGCGCTCTCCGCCGTCGCTTTCGGCGATCTGGGCGAGAGCCTGGTCTACTTTTGGGACCCGACGCAGATGGCCGCCGCTGGCGAAGACGCCGTGGGCGCCACCATTCGGCTCGGTGGCGTGGTCAAGGCCGGCAGCGTGGAGTGGCAGCAAGACCGCGGCTCCCTCAAGTTCATCGTCAGCGACGGCAAGACCGAGGTGGCGGTCGAGGCCACCGGCGCGCCGCCCCAGATGTTCCGCGAGGGCATCGGCGTGGTCGTGGAGGGCACCCTCACCCAGTCCGGGGTCTTCGCCTCCGACCGCCTGATGGTCAAGCACAGCAATGAGTACAAGGCGCCCGAGGGCGACATGAGCGCCGACGAGCGCAAAGAGCTCTACTCGACCGTGGAGGGCCTGTGATCAGCCTGCTGGGCCGCGCGGCCGTGCTGCTCGGGCTCGCCGCCTGCGCCACCGGGGCCGTCACCGGCGTCGTGGCCGCCGTTCGGCAGAGCGAAGAGGCCCTGAAGTGGACCCGGGCGCTGGCCTACGCCTTCTCCGCCTGCATGGTCGTCGCCACCGTGCTGATGGAGGTCGCGCTCCTCACCCACGACTTTAGCGTCAGCTACGTCGCAGAGGTGGGCAGCCTGGCCACGCCGGTCTGGGTCACCATCGTCAGCCTGTGGAGCAGCCTCAACGGCTCGATCCTGCTGTGGGGCCTCGTGCTCGGCGTGTTCGTCGGCGGTTTTACGTGGAGCACCCGCGACCAGAGCCCGCTGCAGGTGCCCTGGGCCCTCGCGGTGGCCCTCGGCGTCGGCGTCTTCTTCACCTTCTTGGTGGCGGGCATCGCCAACCCCTTCACGCCCACCCCGAGCCCCATCCCCACCGACGGCCCCGGCCCCAACCCGCTGCTCCAAAATCACGTGCTGATGATTATTCATCCGCCGTTTTTGTACCTCGGCTATGTGGGCATGACCATCCCCTTCGCGATGGGCGCCGCCGCCTTGCTCGCCGGCCGCCTTGACGCGGCGTGGGTGCGCCGGCTCCGCAGCTGGATGCTGCTGCCCTGGGGCTTTTTGACCGTCGGCATCGTGCTCGGCGGCTGGTGGAGCTACGAGGTGCTCGGCTGGGGCGGCTGGTGGGCCTGGGACCCGGTGGAGAACGCGAGCTTCTTGCCGTGGCTCACCGCGACGGCCTTCTTGCACTCGGCCATGGTGATGGAGCGCCGGGAGCAGCTCCGCGGCTGGACGCTGAGCCTCGTGCTCGGCACCTTCTTGCTGACGCTGCTCGGCACCTTCATGACCCGCTCGGGCATCTTCAACTCGGTGCACACCTTCACCGAGTCGCCGATCGGCCCGGTGTTCTTGGGCTTCTTGGCCATCGCCCTGCTGTTCTCCTTGGGGCTGCTGGCCTTCCGCCTCGACGCCATCACCGCCGAGGACACGACCAGCCCGGCTGGCCTCACCCGCGACACCGCGTTCGCCTTCAACAACATGCTGTTCTCGGCCTTCACCTTCATGGTGCTGATGGGCACGGTCTACCCGCTGCTCAACGAGGCCATCACCGGCACCCAGATCAGCGTCGGGCAGCCCTGGTTCGACCGCTGGGGCGCGCCGATCGGCCTGTCCATCGTCTTCTTGATGGGCGTGGGCCCGGCCTTGCCCTGGGGCCGCGCCGCCACCCCGGACCAGCTCCGGCGGGTGGGCGTGGCCGCGGGGGTCGGCGCCCTCGTCGCCGGGATCTGCGCCGCCGCTGGCCTGCGCTCGGCCTGGCCGCTCGCCACCTTCGGCCTCAGCGCCTTTGCCCTCGTGGTCACCCTCGACGCCATGCTGGCCCCGGCCCGCGCCCGCGCCCAGGCCCGCGGCGAGGCGCTCGGTCAGGCCGCGCTGGTGGTGGCCCGCTCCGCCCGGCGCCGCTACGGCGGCTATATCGTGCACATCGGTGTTTTGATGGTGGTCGTGGCCCACGCCGCCGCCACCGCCTACCAGACCCGCGAGACCCTGACCCTCAAGGTCGGCGAGTCCGGCACCGCCGGCGACTACACGCTGACCTACGAGGGCGCGGCCTGGCAGGAGCAGCCCCACCGGCGGTCCTTGGTCGCCACCTTCGCGCTCGCCGACACCAGCGGCCCCATCGGCCAAGTCACGCCGCGGCTCAACCACTACCGCAAGATGGGCACGCCCATCGGCACGCCCGAGGTGCGCTCCGGCCTGCGCCACGACCTGTACTTCAGCCTCGTGAACGTGGACGAGAAGGCCGGCTTCGCGTCCATCGACGTGCACGACAAGCCGATGGTGATCTGGCTGTGGCTCGGCGGCCTCGTGATGGTGTTCGGCACGGTGATCTCGGCATGGCCCAGCCGTCGCTCCAGCGAGTCGGTCCCGCCGGCCGCGGCGACGCTCCCCCAGCCGGCGGTCGGGGTCTGAGATGGCGTCATCGGTGCGGTGGGGGATCTTGCTCGGCGGCCTGCTCGGCATCGGCGGCCTGGTGGCGGTGCTCAGCAGCGGTTTTGGCGGCGACACCCAGGCCGTGAGCAACGCGCTGGAGGGCCGAATGGCCCCGCCCTTCGCGATGGAGCAGCTCAACGACCGCGAGACCATCGTGCGCACCGAGGCCCTGCGCGGCGCGCCGGCGGTGCTCAACTTCTGGAGCACCTGGTGCCAGCCCTGCCGCCTCGAGCACCCGCACCTCGTGCGCGCGGCCGAGCTCTACGGCCCCCGCGGCGTGCGGTTCTATGGCGTGCTCTACAGCGATGAGCCCGCCAACGCCGAGCGCTTCCTCAAGCAGAACGGCGCGGCCTTCCCGGTGCTCCACGACCCGCTCCAGCGGGTGGCCATCGACTACGGCGTGGCCGGTGTGCCCGAGACCTTCGTGCTCGACCGCGAGGGCCGGGTGGTGCAGAAATTCATCGGCCCCGTGAGCCTGGGCGAGCTTCAGGCCGTGCTGGAGCCCCTCCTTTAGCCGGGGGCCCGCGAGGGCCGCTCAGGGCGAGAGCTTGTCTACAATGGCTTCCTTATCGTTATTTTCGTGGGCTCGTCGGGCCCTCTGCGGCCCCGGCGCGGCGCTGCTGCTGGGCGGGGCGCTGGTCCTCGCGGCGGCCGCCCCCACCGCGGCCTCGGCCGAGGGCCCCACGGCCTCGAGCCCCGAGGCGCTGGGCCTCGCCGAGCCGCCGGCCCTGGCCCCGCCCGACGCCCCGTCCGCCCTCGCCGAGGCCGAGCGCATCGCCAAGGGCCTGCGCTGCCCGGTCTGCCAGGGCCTCAGCGTGGCGGACAGCAACGCCGACGCCGCCCGGGCGATGTTCGCGCGCATCCACGAGCTGGTGCAGCTCGGCTACAGCCAAGAGCAGATCGAGGCCTACTTCGTCGATCGCTACGGCGCCTGGGTGCAGCTCGCCCCGCCGGCCGAGGGCCTTCACTGGCTGCTGTGGGTCGCGCCGGCCCTGCTCGTGGTCGTCGGCGCCGGGATCATCGGCCTGCGGGGTCGGGGTGAGGCGCCCATCGCGCCCGCTTCCGCTCCGCCGCCCGCTGCGGACGCCGCCGACGCGCGCCGCCGGGCGGCCATCCTCGCTGAAGTCGGAGGGGACGACCGATGAACCCGATGGAGAGCGCGGACTTTTGGAGCACCTGGGGACCGCCCTTGGTGGTGCTGCTGGTGGGCCTCGTGGTGGGCCTCGGGCTGGCCTTGGTCGCCCGCGGGCAGGCCGCGCCGGGCAGCGTGGAGCTGCGGGCCCGGCGCGAGGCCCTGCTGGCCAAAAAAGACAGCTTGATCGAGCAGATCCGCCTGCTGGAGGCCGATCGGGATCGGCTGCCCGAGGCCGAGCGCGCCGCCCGCCGCGAGGGCCTGGTGCTGGCCGCTTCGGCGGTGCTGGCGGAGCTCGAGGCCCTGGAGTTCAAGGGCGCGGTCGAGGCGCAGGTGGAGGCCCAGGTCGCGGCGCAGGCCGAGGGGGCGTCGGCCGCGGGGCCCTGGACGGCCGCGGGGCCCAAGAAGCCCGCCGGCACCCCGGTGAAGTCTGGCCTCAAGATCGGCGGCGCCATCGCCTTTCTCGGCGTGATGGCCCTGGGCCTGACCGAGGCGGCCAAGCCCCGCGGGGCCGGCATGTCGGTGACCGGCGGGGGCGGGAGCGCGGCCACCACCGGCGCGGCGGCGGTGCAGGCGGCCGAGGCGGCGCTCGCGCTCAACCCCCAAGACCTCGCGGCCCTCAATATTTTGACCTATGAGGCCCTGCTGCGGCGGGACTTTGAGGCGGCGATGACCCACGTGGAGGCCGCCCGGACCGTGTCGCCGGAGCACCCCGATGTGCTCATCCACCTCGCCATCCTGCGCCTGAGCGTGGGCATGTACGACGTGGCGGCCGAGGCGCTGGGCCGGGCCATCGCCGCCGAGCCGGAGCGCGGCCGGGGGCACCTGTGGCTGGGCCTCGTGCGGATCTACCAAGATCAGCGCACCGACGCTGTGACCGAGCTGGAGACGGCCCTGTCGCTGGGCCTGCGGGCCGACGAGACCGCCTTCGCCCGCCAGATGATCGCCGAGGCCAAGGCGCCCCCGGGCTCCCGCCTCACCGAAGCGACGGCCGAGGCCTCCGGCGGCGGGGCGGCCCCTGCGCAAACAGCGTCAGGGCCGTCGTTCAGCGGGCCTGGCGGCGGCGGCGCCACCCTCGCGGGCCAGGCCTCCTTCGGCCCCAAGACCGCGGCGGCGCTCGCCGAGCTGCCCGGCACCGTGGTCTTTTTGATGGTCTACCGCAACGCCGAGGGCCGCCCGCCCCCGGTGGCCACCGCCAAGGCCAGCCGCGAGGCCCTGCCCTGGACCTTCCAGTTTGAGCAGGGGCACGCCATGATGGGCGGCGCTTGGCCCGAGCAGGTCTGGATCAAGGCCCGCCTCGACGGCGACGGCCAGCCCGGCTCCGGCCCGGGCGACGTGGACAGCGCGCTGCTGGGACCCTTCGCGGTCGGCGCCACCGGGGCGGCCTTGGTCATCGGCGACTGAGCGGGCGGCGCGCGCCTTCGCCTTCGCCTTCGCCTTGCGCCCGATTCAGTGGGTTGAGGCCGGCTTTGGGTGGGCGGTCGGGGCCTGCCGACCGATGGGGCTGGTGCTGAGGCCGTTGCCTACGCCGAGGCTGGCGGGCTCGACCGCGAGCAGCGTGGCGGGGTGGAGCAGCGTCCACATCAGGGTTTGGGTGGCGTCGAACAGCGCCCAGGCCGCGTCCCCGAGCGCCTCGATCTGCTCGGGGATGGTCCCCCCGGACGGCAGCGCGGCCTCACCGAGAGAAGCGAGGTCAGCGAGATCACCGAGCTCTTCGATGGCCGCGATGGTCGCCCACAGCTCGTGGTGGGCGGCCAGCCGGGCCTCTTGCACCGCGCGGAGGGGCGCCGCCCACAGGGCCGGGTTCGGGTGCGTGTGCAGGCGCAGGCCCACCCCGGCGCCCAAGCCGGCCGCGACGCACAGCCCGAGGCCCGCCGTCCGCCAGCGCCGCGGGGCCGACGGATCCGACGGGGCCGACGCGGGCGGGTCCAGCGGGATCAGCAGGGGGGCGTCCCCCGGTCGGTGGGCGGTCATGCTGCGGCTCCGGGTGCGCTCCCGCGGAGACGGCGTGGCGGGCCGCCTGCATGAGGGCCAGGCCTTGTGCTGCGCGCCCGAAGCTGCGAGGCTCCGCGGGCCGACGCGCCGCCGCCCCGAGCTACGAAGCCCGGGGCCTTGAGCGCCGCGCCCCGGCCAGAGGTCCCCCCGATGACTCCGTCCAGCGTGGTCGAGCGCGCCGCCGAAGCGCCCCTGAGCCGCCGCCGCTTCTTCGCCCTCAGCGCGGCCTGCGCGGCCTGCGCGGCCTGCGGCAGCACCGCGCCCCCGGCGGGCAAAGACTCCGCGCTCGTCGATGGCAACGGTGGGGAAGACGCAGAGGACGTTGTTCCCGACGATGATGGCGGCTGTGAAGCGGCGGAGGGGGCGCTCGGGCCGGACTGGCAGGCCGTCCCGCTGGTGAGCTACCCGGGCCTCGCCGAGGTCGGCGGCTCGGCCAACGTGGACCTCGGCGGGCGGCGGCTCGTGCTCGGGCAGCCCACCGCCGGCTGCTTCTCGGCGGTGGACCGGGCCTGCACCCACCAGGGCTGCGACGTGGCCTTCGACGGCGGGCGCTTCGTCTGCCCCTGCCACGGCGCGGCCTTCGGGCTCGGCGGGGAGGTGCTCTCCGGCCCCACGCCCATCCCGCTGGGCGCCTACCCGGCGGCGCTGCGGGGCGAGATCGTCTGGGTTCAGCTCAGCGGGGCCTGAGCCTGTGCCGATGCCCGGTGCGCCGCGGCCGCCCCCTGGGTGCCGGGTGGGGCGCCGCGTGGTACGCGCTGCGCCGTAGGGCCGCGGCCCGAGGAGCCATCGATTGTCATCTGACCCGACCGACCCGACCGAGATCGCCGCCCTGGCCGAAGTGGAGGCCATCGGCGCCCTGTGGAGCCGGGTGGAGGCCGCCCTGGACGCCGCCGAGCCGGGCCTCAGCGCCACCCTCGGCCCGCCGGCCAGCGAGGCGACCCTCGAGGCCCTGCGCCGCCTCGGCCTGCCCTCGGAGTGGATCGCCCTCTACGCCCGCCACGACGGCCAGACCGCCGATCTGGACCCGCTGTTCGGCGAGTGGCGCTTTCTGCCGGTGGGCGAGCTCGATCCCTCCTTGGCGCCGGAGCCTTCGCCCTCGGCCGGCTCGGGTCGGTCCGCCCAGGCGTCGATGTCCTCGTTCTCCGCCGAGCCCACGCTCGCCTCGGAGCACCGGCGGATGATCGAGCTGTCGGCTGGCCTCGCCAGCGCCACCCAGCCCGAGCCGCCCGTCGGGCCGATGAAGCGGGCCTGGGGCACGCCGGCTTGGGTGCCCTTCGCCATTGACGAGGTGGGGGGCTCGCTCTGCCTCGACCTCGCGCCCGAGGCGGGCGGTCGGGTCGGCCAGGTGCTCGATCTGGATCACGAGGGGCCGCGCCGGGTGCGCTGGGCCTCGCTCGCCGAGCTGCTCACCACCGTGGCGGTGGCGCTGGAGAACGGCCACCGCCGCCTGCGCCGCTGGCGTCCGCTGCCCGGCGGCCGTCGGGTGCGGGATGGGTGGGTGGAGCTGCGCCTCGCGGGGGTCGGCGCCCTGCGGCCCGGCCAGACCTTGCCGCTCGGCCCGGCGGCGCCCGGCCTGTGCTTGGTCGCGGTGCACGGCCCCACGGTGCAGCCCGGCGGTCGGCGCGGCGAGGACATGCTGTGGCTGGGCGTGGACCTGCTGGACCCGAGCGCGCGGCCCGCCTCGCCCTGGCAGCTCCTCGACCTGCGGGTGGAGGGGCCAGGCGACCATTGGATCCGCCGGGTCGGCGGCTTCTACGGCATCGGCGGGGAGGCCATCCGGGCGCCGGCCGCTGCGATCAACGTGCATGTCGATCTGTTGGCGGACGGGCAGGCCCCCTCCGAAGACGCGGGGGTCGAGCTGCGCCAAGGCCGCCCGCGGTCGGCCCGCGCCGGCCTGGGCGAGGCGGCGGACCTCAGCGGCGCCCCCCTGCGCCAGCGCGCGCGGGCCCGGGCCTTGGTGGGCGATCACGCCGCCGCCCTCGCCGATCTCGACCGGGCCATCGCGCTGCGGCCGAGCCCCGATCTGTGGGTGGAGCGGGCGGTGCAGCGGCGGGCGAACGGCGCCCTGCGCGCGGCCCTCGATGATCTCGCCGCGGCGCTCCGGGAGCTCCCCGAGGGCTGGCTGGCCCGCGAGCTGCGCGTGCGCATCCTCGTCGAGCTCGGCCGCGGCGCCGAGGCCCTCGACGAGGCCGAGCTCGCGGTGCGCGGGGCCGACAGCGCGGGCCTCGGGCGCGCCCTGCTCATGCGGGCAGAGCTCCGGTCGACCCTCGGCGACGTGGAGGGGGCGGTCACCGACATCGACGCCGCCCTCGCCGCCCGCCTCGACGACGAGGAGCGGATCGTCGCCCGCGCGGCGGCCCACCGCATCCGGGAGCAGCGGCTGCGGGCCCGCTCCGGCGGCAGCGTGGGTGGGGTGCTCCGGGACGTGGGCCTGCTGCTCGGGCGCTCCGGGGAGGCCATCGAGACGCCGGAGGGCACCGTCGTGCCGCTGCGCCTGAGCGTGGCGGAGGCGGCGGTCGGCGGCGTGGCCGAGCTGCGGGTGGGCGAGGGCCGCTTCGCCCTGCGCTTGCCCCCGGGCGCCGGCGCCGGCAGCCGCCTCTCGGCCCACGGGCTGCTGCCCGAGGGCGCCAAGCTGTGGGTCGAGGTCGAGATCGTGCTCCCAGAGGGTGATCTCGGCGATGGCGTTCGGGGCGCGATCGTGGCCGTGGAGCGCTGGGACCTGCGGGTGCAGCTCCCCCTGAGCGCCGACGAGCTGCGCCGGGGCGGCTCCTTTTTGGTGCCGGGCGTCGATGGGCCCGAGCTCATCCACCTCGGGGCGGGCCTGCGCCTCGGCAGCCTGCACCGCCGGGCCGAGCGGGGCCTCACCCGCGGGCCCAACGCCCGCGGCGAGCTGGTGGTCGAGCTGATCGCCGCGACCTGAAGAGCGCGCGGGACGCCAATGGGGGCCCTTCGGCCCCCGGCTTCACTCGCCGAGCAGCCGCAGGTCGAAGGTGAGATCGCCGCTGGTGGGCGAACCTTGGTGGACCTCCACCGCCAGCCGGTGGAGGCCCGGGCCCAGGAGCGCCGGATCGATCGGGTAGATCCGGTAGGCCCGCTCCTCTCCGCCGTTGACCGTGCCGATGGCGTAGCTGCTCGGGTCCAGCGGCCCCTCGGGGAGCAGGTCGCGCATCAGCTCCACGCCGTCGAGGACAACGCGCGCGCCGTCATCCCGGCGAAGCCAGAGCTCCAGGCGGCGCAGGCCCTCGACCCCTTCGACCTCGGCCCGGAAGCACCAGCTGGGGGTGCGCGCGTCGGCGGGCCCGAGATCGATGTAGGTGCGCAGCCCGTCCTCGCCAGCGCCGATGGGCGCCGGGCCCTCGGCCCAGCCCGCGGGGTCTTCGGCGGCGGTCTCCCAGCCCTCGACGCCGGGGCAGGCCCCGAACCGCCAGGGCGCGCCCGTGTCGATGAAGGCGGTGGTGGGCGCCGGCGGCAGCGCGTTGGGGGCGCCGGGCGTGCCGTGGGGCGCAAAGCCGAGGCAGCCCTCGCCCTCGCCCGCGTCCGCACAGCCGTCGGTGATCCGCCGCAGGGCCACGTCCTCGGGCATCGGGCCGACCTGGAGGGTCCAGCGGTCGCCGCCGGGCGCCCGCAGGGTGAGCAGCTCGCCGCCGGCCGAGAGCGCGAAGGGCAGGTGCCCGGGCCCGGTGCCGCCGTCGGCCGCGAGCAGCAGGTGCCCCCGGGCCGGCACAACGAGGCCGTCGAGCGGGGCGCCGATCCGGCGGTCGTCTACGGCCTCGGGGTCGTCGCTCAGCGTCCAGCCGTCGAGGGCGACGTCCGCCTCGCCTGGGTTGTAGAGCTCGATCCAGTCGGGGTGCAGGCCGTCGCTGTCGGTGTAGCCGTGGTCGTTGTTGAGCATCAGCTCGTTGATCACAACGGGATGCTCGGTGGGGTAGACCGGCAAGGGCCCGGTGTCGCCGCTGTCGCCGCCGTCGGCGGTGCCGTCCCCGCTGTCCGCTGCGCCGCTGTCGGGGGCGCCGCTGTCGTTCGGCCGTCCGCCGTCCGCCACGCCGTGGGCGGCGGAGTCCACCTTGGGCGAGCTGCAGCCCATGGGCGCGACCCCGATCAGGAGCGAGATCGGGAGCCTGAGCGGGACCGAGCGCGCGGCCGAGGCGAACCGCCGATCTCGGCGCAAAATCATCGGGATCATCGAGCGCTCCAGAAGTCGAGCGCGGCGGCGCGCAGCTCGGGCAGGCGGATCATCAGCTCGTCGTGCGCCTGCGCGATCTCCTCGGCCGTGCACTCCTCCCGCGGGTCGGTGGGCAGCTGCGCGCGCACAAATTCGGCCTCGCGGGCGATCCAGCCGTCGAAGTCTTCGGCCTCCAGCTTCGCGACCAGCGCCCGGGTCTCGGCGGCCCAGCCGGCGGCGCACTCGGGGTCCTCGAGACAGCCGTGGGCGAGGATCCCGATGGGGCGGTCCCAGTCCACGCCCCACTCGGTGTCGCGCAAGAAGCAGGTGTCGAGATCCCAAGGGATCAGCTCGGCTTTGCCGTCTGCTGGGTCAAAGTAGACGTAGTAGTTGTTGCGGTTGAGGGTGTAGCCATCGACCTGGCCGGCCACGAGCTCGGCGGCCAAAAAGCGCTGCACCTCGGGCCAATCGACGAGGGCCCCGGTGGCCTCCATCCAGGTGGGCCGGTCGTAGTGGGTCTCGGCGGCGACGGTGAGGGCGTGGATGTCCTCGAGGCCGACGTCGACGCCCTCCTCCAGCTCAAACAGCGTCCAGGTCTCGCTGCGGAAGTCGAGCAGCAACGAGTCGCCGTCGCTGTCCAGCGCGTACTTGCCGTCGTAGAGGTTGCCCTCGGGCTCCGCCCAGTGGCGCACCAAGAAGCGGTCGTCGAGCCACTCGGGCATGGGGTGAAGGCCGTAGTCCGCGCCGTTCACGCGCAGGCGCGCCCAGCCGGTGCGGGGCGTGGGCACGCCGGCCCGGGCGAAGATCTCGAGGCCGCCGACATCCCTGAGGTAGCTGCAGTCGCGCCGGGCGTTGTTGAGGCCCAGGGCCTCTTGGCCGTAGAGGCGGCGGTCGGGCGCCAGATCGTTGAGGTCGAGCTTCCACTTGGGGCGCTGCCAGACCGGCTGGTAGCTGCCAAAACGGCCGCGGAGCGACACGTTCACGTCCTTGAGCAGCCCGCCGTCAAAGCGCAGGGTGCCGGGCACCTCGACCTCGGTGGGCGTCGTGGAGCCCAGCTGGCGCCATGGATCCGGTTCGAGCTGAAGATCGAGCTGGTGGGCCAAGCCACGCGAGAACAGCAGCTCGCTCGGGTCCTCGGGGGCGGGCGGCGCGGCCTCGTCGAGGTCGACCGGGGGCGGGCTGAGCCGACCGCGCGGTGGCGTGGGCCCGCCGCGCTGCGCATCCTCACTTGAGCTGCAGGCGCTTGAAAAGACGAGGAGGATGCCGAGCAGGGCGGGTCGCATGGGGGGCCTGGGTCGAGGATGCGCGGCCGGCTCCGTAGCCGATCCGCCGGCCAGCCGGCGTCCGCCGGGGGCCTCCGGTCGGGCCGCCTTGGCGATCCGCTGGCGAGAATACGTCAATCCACTGAGTTGACGGCCGATTTTTTGGGAAGAGTATCGGGTATTGCGTGCTTCGGCGTCTTCTGGGCGCCAGTGCGGCGCACAACAGGCGAACATGGGGGGGGCCCGGCGGCCGCAGCCCTTGCGCCGCGACGACGCATCCGGGCTGAACCCGCGGCCCCCTGCCCCTGGAGCCCCGCGGCTCCATCCGGACCTCCCCCAATGACGTCCAGCCCGCCCGCAGCGCCCCCGCGCCCAAAGCCGCTGGCGCTCGCCCGGTGGATCTGGCGCTCCTACGCCCGCACCGCGCTGGTGCCGCTGCTCGGCGTCGAGCTGGCCATCGTCGGCGCCTATGTGCTCACCACCTACTACACCCACCGGCAGCAGGTCGGAACACTCCGTGAGGTCGCCCGGGCAGAGCTCGCGGCCATCACCGACCGAGAGGCCCAGGTCATCGACCAGAAGCTGGTGGGCGTCGCCCAGCTCACCGCGCTGTTCGCCGCCGAGACCCAGCGGGTGATGGCCGATCCCACGGGGGTGGCCTCCACGCGGGAGCTCGACCGCCTCAAGCGCTCCGAGAATGGTTTGCTCTACACCAATGACACGCTGGGGGCCACGGTCTACTACGCCGCCACCGGGGCCGCCCGCCCCGAGGCCCCCGCTGAGGCCGCCCGCCTCGCCGCCATCGACGGCCTGATGGTGGGGATCAGCGGCGCGAGCCCCCTGGTGCGGCAGGTCTACGTCAACACCAGCCGCTCGCTCAACCGGATCTATCCGAACATCGACCCGGCGGCCTACCCCGCCGACATGGACATCCCGAGCTACAACTTCTACTACGAGGCCGACGCCGCCCACAACCCGGGCCGCGGCGTGGTGTGGACCGACGCCTACCTCGACCCGGCCGGCGCCGGCTGGATCGTCAGCGCCATCGCCCCGGTCTACGTGGGCGACCGCCTCGACGCCGTGGTGGGGCTCGATGTCACCCTCGGCGCCATCATCGAGCAGGTGATCCAGCTCGACGCGCCCTGGGGCGGCTATGGCGTGCTGGTCGATGAGAACGGCGTGGCCATCGCGCTGCCGCCGGCGGGCGAGGCCGACTGGGGCATCACCGAGCTGCTGCGGCACCAGTACCAAACCGCCGTCTCCGAGGACACCTTCAAGCCCGACGCCTTCTCGCTGTACAAGAACCCGCGCCTCGCCGCGCTGGGCGCGGAGGTCTCGGCCGCGCCCTCCGGCACCGCCCAGGTGACCCTCGGCGACGCCCGCTTCGCCTCCTGGTCCTCGGTGCCGGGCACCGGCTGGAAGCTCGTGGTGCTCGCGCCGCGCTCCGCTGTCTTTGCCCCCGCTGACGCCATTCAGGCCAGCACCCTGCGGATCGGCTGGCTGATGGTCGGGGGCATGGCGGCCTTCTACGCGGTCTTCTTCGCGGTGCTGTACCGCCGGGCCGCGGAGCAAGCCCGCGATCTCTCCGCGCCCTTGCTGTCGATGAACCGGATGGTGCGGGCCATCGGCGATGGGCAGTTCGATCAGGCCCCGCCGCCGACCCCGATCCGCGAGCTGCAGGAGTCGGGCGCCTTGCTCGCCGAGCTGGGCGGGCGCATGGGCGCCCAGGTCCATGATCTGCAAGAGCTCAGCGCCTCCTTGCAGCAGGCCAAAGAGGTCGCGGAGCTGGCCAGCGAGGCCAAAAGCCAGTTCTTGGCCAAGATGAGCCACGAGCTCCGCACCCCGATGAACGGCGTGCTCGGCATGACCGAGCTGATGCTGGCCGGCGCCCTGCCGAGCACCGCCCGGCGGCAGGCCGAGCTGGTCCAGCGCAGCGCCCAGCAGCTCATGGGCATGCTCAGCGATGTGCTCGACCTCTCGGCCATCGAGGCGGGCCAGCTCCAGCTCCGGGCCGCCGCGCTGCGCCCCGCCGATCTGCTCGACGGCCTGCGCGCAGAGTTTGGGCCGCTCGCCGCCGAGAAGGGCCTGCAGCTCAACGTCTACACCGCGTCGAGCCTGCCGCAGACCGTCGAGGCCGACGGCGGGCGCCTCCTCCAGGTGGCCCGGAGCCTGCTCAGCAACGCCGTCAAGTTCACGCCGGAGGGTCGGATCGACCTGGAGCTGCGGCCCCTGTCGACGCCGGCCCTCGGCGCGCCCCTGTGCTTGGAGCTCTCGGTGCTCGACACCGGGATTGGCGTGCCAGAGGGCCAAGAGGAGCGGATCTTCGAGGCCTTCGCCCAGGTGAGCGAGGGCAACGGCCGCCTCGCCGGGGGCTCCGGGCTCGGCCTGACCTTGGCCCGCCACCTCTGCCGGGAGCTCTCGGGGGACCTGCGCTACTCGCCGGGCCCGGGCCGCGGCGCGCGCTTCGTCGCCACCTTCACCTGCCGCCCGCTGGCGCTGGCCTCGCCGGGCTCCACCTCCAGCGCACCTGCCGGCCCCGCCTCTTCCTCGCTGCCGCCGAGCTCCGCGCCTCCGAACTCAGCGCCTCCGAACTCAGCGCCTCCGAGCACCGCTCCCACCAGCGCGTCCAGCACCGCGTCCAGCAGCGCGTCTAGCCTCGGGCGGAGCGCCTTCGACGGACCAGGGGCGCGCGGGCTGCGGGTGCTGGCGGTGGAGGACATGCCGGTCAACCGCGTGATC
>CANHON010000061.1 GCA_947462115.1 Deltaproteobacteria bacterium
GGCTACCTGCTGCTCGCCGAGGGCTGGGACACCGGAGACGCGCCGATCCCCGGCGAAGCGGCGCTCCGCGGCTGGCTCGGGCCCCCCCTGGTCCGCGGACACGGGGTTGCGGCCTGGCAGCTCCCCGAGATCAACGCGCCGGAGGGCTTAGACGCGGCCCGTGCGGCCCAGGCGCGGCGGGCGGCGGAGGCCGAAGCCCGCGTCCAGCTCCAGGGTCGGGGCGGCTCGCTGGCGGCCTTGGGCGGGCGCGGCGCGACCGACGCCTGTGAGGGGCTGCGCTTGCCCAAGCGCTCGGAGCTCCCGGCCCGACAGGCCCCGTTCCGCGACGCGCCGGCCGGCACCCGGTGGGTGGAGGTGCGGGCCGAGGTCGTGCTCCGCACCGAGACCAGCGACCCCGACCAAGCCGAGGGGGAGCTGTTTCTGCAGGTCATCCGCCCGGACGGCGGGGCCGGTCGGCTGGAGGGGGCGCTCCGCTTGGATCGGCCGGGGGCTTTTGGGCTCCGGGTGCCCGCGGGGCAGGGGCGGCTCCTGCTGCGCGCCGCCCGTCACCTCCGCGCCGACGGGGCCGGCGACGATCGCCCCCTCGGCGAGATCGAGATCAACGTGGCGGAGGCTGATCTGGACGGGGTCCGGCTGGAGATCTCGCCCCAGTGAAGCGCCCTTGGCGGCGGGCCAGCCCTCGGGCACCATGCCGCTTCGCCCACCGACCCGGAGCCCGCGATGCGCGCCGCCCCTGCCCCGTCCCGTCGCGCCGTGCTCACCGGGGGCCTCGGCCTCGCCGCCGCCGCCGTTCTCCCGCGGCCTGCGTGGGCCCTGAGCGCGCGGCTGAACACCCAGGTGCTCGGCGAGCTCGGCGCCGGCGGCTGGACCCTCGTGGACGCGGCGGCCGGCGGCACCGTGACGCTCCGGCGCAAGACCCTCGCCTCGGTGGGGCGGGTGGCCTGGCAGGGCGAGCGCGACCTGGACCCCCGCCTCGCCGGCGCCGACTTCTATGCCGTGCTGGCCGATATTGAGGGGCACCGGCGCTTCGTGCCTGGCCTCGCCGCCTCGGTGGTCTTCGAGCAAGAGGGCGACCACGCGGCCTTCTACCAGGTGCTCCAGGCCCCCGACTTCACCCCCGTGTCCGACCGCTTCTGGGTGAGCGAGGCCCGAGGCTACCGGGCGATCGGCGGGGATCCGCGCCGTTTTCGCCGGGCGTGGTCCAGCCAGCCGGCGCCGGCCCACGCGGCGGCCCGCCAACAGGTGCTGGAGCGCTTCCCCGAGGCCGTCGAGGTGGGCTTCACCCACGGGACCTGGGAGCTCAGCGGCGCGGCGAACGGCGGCCTGCACGTCGTCTTCAGCGTGGTGAGCGATCCCGGCGGCGCGCTGCCCAAGGGCATGGCCAGCACCATCGCCGGGCACAACATCCCGGAGACCATCCGAACGATGGAGAAAGAGGCGCTGCGTCGGCTCGGTGGCTGAGCGCGGGCGGCCTAGGCGGGCGCCAGCGGGCCACCCCGGAGCCGGCGTTGAACGCCGAGATCGAGGCTGGCCCAGAGGTGCGGGGGCAGGCGGCCGTCTGGGCGGCCAAACCAAACCAACAGAACGTCGCCGAGGGCGTCCCAATGGACGGACACGGCCCCAACATGGGCCGCGCTCCCGTCGGCCCGCCGAGCGGTCACGTCCAAAACGCCTTGGATGACGCCATCGTAGACGGTGATGGGCCGCTGTCGGGGATCGGGTCGAGCGCGGCTCCAGTCGATCCACAGGCCCGCGGGCGCGTGCCCGGCCGCCTCGAGATCGCGCAGCAGCGCGGCGTGGACCGCCCGGCGGAGGGGCGGGACCAAGCCGGGGAGGGCGAGGATGGGGGCGCCGGCGTCGCTGGGGTGGGCCGGCAGCGGGCTGCCCATGGGGATGGGGCCGCGCGTCGCCTCGACCGGCCGGCTCAGGAGGGCGTGCTGCAGGGTGATCTCGGGGCGGCGGCCCAGCGAGACCCGGGTGGTCTCGGGCGAGACGCTGAGGTCGCCCGGCGGCAGGGCCCCCCAGGCGGTGCGGCGGGCGAGGCGCGGCGAGGGGGGCACCAAGGCGCGGAGGGCTTCGGCGGTCCACACCTCCGGGCCGCCGACGTAGAGGGTGCGGTTGCGCGGCAGGTCGCCCAAGCGGGCCACGAGGCCCGCGGCCAGCTCGTCGCGGCAGAGGGGCGAGACGCGGGCGCTGTCGGGCACTGGGTGGGGCGCGCGGTCGTCGGGCGGACGGAGGTGTCCGTCGATCAGCTCGTCGTGAAAGCACGACACGCGGATCGCCGTCCAGGGCAGGGTCGTCGCGAGGCGGATCTGCCGATCGCTGCGGAAGCTGCGGCGGTTGAGCGGGTGCGGGCTCCATCGGTAGGCGCCGACCACGCAGAGGTGCACCAGCGGGGCCATCCCGAGGGCGTGGGCCCGCTCGAGCACCCGGCGACCGGCGCCGTCGTCGAGCCGCTCGGCCCCGTGGCCCCAGCACCGGGCGTCGAGGGCGGTGACCAGGGCCGTCCCGCCGGCCATGGCCTGATCGACGCTGCCGATGTGCGCGGGATCGGCGTACCTGACGTGATTGACGTCGATGATCCGGTCGAGGGCGCGGGCCTCTCGGTCGTCGCGCACCACCGGCCGAACGGCCAGACCGGCGCGCAGGGCGGCCCGCACGACGGCTTGTCCGCAGCGGCCGCCAGCGCCGAACACCACCAGCATGGCCCCTCCACCGTGGTCGCGCCCGGTCAACGGGCGGGCTCCGTCGCCTGGGCTAACGTGGGCGGGGAGGCCCGGCGGCGCGCGGGTCCGCGGGGGGCGAGCGTGGTGCAGGTCGGCGGCGAAGGCCAAGCAGCAGCGGGGGCGGGCGGGCCGGGTCCTCGGCTGCGGGTGGGCTTGGTCAGCCTGTATGCGCTCGAGAACAACGGCGTGCGGCACCTCTCGGCCGTGCTGCGCGGGGCGGGCTGGTCGGTCACCGAGGTCTACTTCAAGGACTGGGTCAACAACCACTTCCCCTGGCCAGCTGAGCGCGAGATTGACGCGCTGATCGAGCTCCTGCGCGAACAGGGGGTGTCGGTCATCGGCCTGAGCGTGCGGGCCAGCGCTTTTCATCGGGTGGCCGCGCACATCACCCACCGGCTCCGCGCGGCGCTGGGCCTCCGGGTGATCTGGGGCGGCATGCACCCCACCTTTCAGCCGGAGCGCTGCATCGCCATCGCCGACGCGATCGCCGTCGGGGAGGTCGATCTCGCGGTCGTGGACTACTTCTTGGCCCTGGAGGCCGGAGGCAGCGGCGCGGGGCTCCCAGGCTTCTGGGTCCGCGAAGGGGACGAGATCGTCCGGGCGGACCTGGCGCCCTTGGTCGATCTCGCCACGCTCCCCTTCCGCGACTACCACACCCAGCTCGACAAGTGGAGCATCGAAGGGGATCGCGTCCAGCAGGGCGATCCCTTCATCTCCAACCCCGAATTCACGGTGCTCGCCTCGCGCGGCTGCCCCTACTGGACCTGCACCTTCTGCAGCAACACCGTCACCAAGCCGCTGACCGAGGGACTGGGGCCGACCTTTCGGATCCGTCCGGTTGAGGACCTCATCTGCGAGCTCGAGGCGGTGCGCGCGCTCTGCCCCGACATCAAGGTGGTGCGCTTCGACGATGAGGTCTTCCCTTTGCACCCCGCCTGGATCGCCGAGCTCGCCGAGAAGTGGCCGCAGCGCGTCGGTCTGCCCTTTGAGGTGCTGGTGGACCCCCGGATGGTCCGCGAGGCGCCCCTCCGCCAGCTCAAGGCGGCCGGCCTGCGCGCGCTGTGCATGGGGATCCAGGCCTCGGAGCGGGTGAACCGCGAGCTCTACCACCGACCAGTGAGCGACGCCCAGATCATCGAGGCCCAGCGGATCTTCCGCGCGGTCGGCGTGCGGAGCAACCTGCAGCTCATCTGGGACGATCCGATGAGCACCGAGGCCGACAAAGACAGCCTGTTTCGGTTGTTGATGGCCTTGGAGCAGCCGTTTGAGCTCTACCTGTTCGGCCTCACCCTCTACCCCGAGACCCACCTCGCCCGGCGCTTGCTGCGCGAGGGCTGGGTCACCGAGGCCGACATCGAGGGTCTGCATACGCGCGCGTTCGAGCAATTCCGGGTGGATCTGTCCTACCCACGGCCCGCCGCCGACCAGCGCTGGCTCGCCCTCATCGTGCTGCTCAACAAGCGCCTGCTGCCGAAGTCGCTGATCTGGAAGCTCTATGCAAGCGAGGCCCTCCGAGCGGACCCCCGGCCCCTGGTGGCCTTCGCCCAGGGCGCCAACCTCGTCAAGATGAGCGCCGTCGTCGCCGAGCTGCTGCGCGACGGCGAGCTGAGCCCGCTGCTGCTGCGCCGCTGGCTGAACCCGCGCAGCCTCGTGACGATGTGAGGGCCCAGGCCGAGCGGGCGCGCGCCGCGGTGCGCGCGGGGGCCCACGCCGTGGAGTCGGCGGCGATGGCGCGGATCGATCCGGCGTGGGATGGACCACCCCGGGCGGCGCACCTGCTGGTGACCTACCGCTGCAACCTCAAGTGCGCGCACTGCGACTCGTGGAAGGTCCGCCAGCACGGTGATCTCAGCGTCGAGCAGTGGGCGCAAGCCCTACAGGGGCTCGACAGCCTCGACGTGGTGAAGGTCCTGGGCGGCGAGCCCTTCGCGCGCAGCGACATGCCGGAGCTGCTCACGCTGATCCGCCAGGCGGTGCGCCCCCACCTGCTGCAGCTCACCACCAACGGCATGCTGGAAGATCGGCTGGTGGACGCCATTGAGCGCATGGCCTGGCCGGGGCTGCAGCTCCGGCTGAGCGTCGATGGCCTCGGCGCCACCCACGACCAGCAGCGCGGATCGCCTGGGAGCTTCGCGGTGGTCGAGCGCACGCTGCGCCGGGTCGCGGCCCTGCGCCCTCGCTACGGCTTCTCCTTGGGCATCAACTTCGCGCTCACCGACCGCAGCCTGCCAGAATTGCCCGCCATGCGTCGCTTTGCCGCTGAGCTCGGCGCGAGCTTGGTGCCGGGGGTCAACGTGCAGCCCTTCTTGGTCGGCACCCAGCCGCCGGAACAGGTGCGGCCGCGGGTGGTCGGCCTGGCGGAGCCTTCGGTGGCAAGGGCGGCCTTGATGGGCGATCCTGCGCCGCGCGGCCCGCTCGGGCGCGCCCTCGCGACGGTGGGAGCGGCCCTGCGGCGCGGCAGCGTGGAGGCGGCGGTGGGCGGCGGGCCCCAGGCCTTCCCGTGTCGAGAGCTCCGGCAGCTCATCTATGTGCTGCCCAACGGTGATCTGGTGCGCTGCGGCTTGGATCACCGCCCGGCCGGCAACCTGCTGCGCGACGGGCTTCCGGCCATCTGGGCGAGCCCGGCCCGCGCCGCCCTGCGCGCCGCCGTGGACCGCTGCCCGGGCTGCCTGCAGGCGAGCGTGAACATCCTCAGCCGGGCCTATGGCGGCTGCTGGTCGGCCTGAGCGGCCCGCACCCGCTGGATCGCCGCCTCCTCCTCGGCGTAGCGCGCGAGGTTGGCCTCGATGAGCCGGTCGGGCTCGTGCCCCCGGGCCCGGAGCAGCGCGCGGATGAGCTGGTCGCTCAGCTCGGCCTTCTCGTCGAGGTAGCCGGCGATGCGCTGCGGCGGGTAGGTGGTGTGGAAGTCCACCAAAATGTCCAGCCCGTGCTGAAAGCCGAGCAAGCAGATCGGCTGGTAGCCCTGGTGGGAGCGGCGGCGGCCCCAGCCCGGCTCGACCCCGTGGTCGTGGAGGATGCGGCGCTCCTCGTTCTTGTGGACGCCGAGATCGAGCAGGGGCGCGTTGTAGCGGATGCCATAGCGGGCGTACAAGGCGGTGTTCCGCTCACGAGTAACGCCCATGCTCATCACCGCGTACTCGCCGCCGACGCTGCTGCAGATGAAGGCGTTGGTGAGGCCGTGCTCCAAATTGTAGAGGATGGTGTGGGTCGCCATCGACTGCTGGCAGCCGAGGCAGACCACCCAATGCCCGCGGTGCCGGGCGATCTCCCGGAGGATTCGGTTGGCGCCGAGCGCGTCCCAGGTCTCGGTGAGGTCGATGAGGTTGTGGAAGACCCGGTCGCCGAGGATCCGCACCAGATCGCTGTTGTGGCGACGAGACCACTCGTTGAACAGGGCACCGTACTGGTGCTTGTAGGTGAGGAGGTGGACGGGCCCGTCGATCAGGCCGCCCATGAGGATGGCCACGGCCGCCGAGTCCAGGCCCCCCGAGTAGAGCACCGAAAAACCCCGAAGACACCGATACTCGTCGAGCGTGAGCGGCATGGGGCACCTCCGGTTCGCGCGCCCCTCTGCCTAACCTTCGGGCGGGCAGAGGTCGGCGTCCTGCAGCGCCCGGCTGCTCAGGCTGAGGCCGGTGCAGGGGGCGGCTGGGCCCTCGGTCAGCGCGCGTCCGGCCGACCAGAGCTGCTGCACGGTGGCCCCCGCTTCCACGTGGAGCGCGCAGGGTCCGGGCGCCCCGCTCAGCGATCCCGCAGCTGGATCCAGGCCTTCCGGGCCGAGGCGCAGCAGGGCGGCGCCATGTGGGGCGCGATCGAGCAGCAGGCGGGCGGTCGGCCGGGACCACAGCGGGCCGGCGCCGGAGGCCCAAGACAGCGCCGTGGTGGGCGTCTCGGCTAGGCCGAGCAGCGCGACCCGGTCGACCGACCAAGCCCGGAGCGGCGCCATGGCCCGCAGGAGCGCGGCGGCCTCGGCCCCGGCGGGTGCGCTGAGCACCTCGGCGGCCCGGGGCATGCGGGCCCAGCCCTTTGTCGTGCGCCGACAGACGCCGGCCTCGGCCTCCAGCGGTTCGGCGGGGAGGTCCGCCTGGGTGCGCCGGTGGGCCTTCATGACCTCCACCACGTCAACCTCGCGCATCGCGCTCAGCTCGAGGGCGGCGCCCTGGGCGGTGGGGCCTTGGGGCCCGACGGGCGCGTCGGGTCCCGGCTGGGCGACCGCGGCGAGCATCAAGTGGAGGCGCGGCGCCGGCACCGCGCTGCTCAGGGCCAAGCAGCCGCCGAGGCCGATCGCGCTCAGGGCCGGTCCGATTTGCCCGCGGCGCAGGGTGTCGGCGGCGAGGCCGAGCCCGAGCAGGGCCGCCGGGGCCGGACCCAGCAGCAAGAACAGCCCCTCTGCTCGGTTGTGGTGCGCGCCGTGCAGCAGCCCGGCGGCGGTCTCGGTCAGGGCCTCGGCCCCGAGGGCCACGGCGGCGGCCGGCAGCAGCAGGGCGAGGCTGCGCCAGGCGGCTGGACCGTCGAGGCGCGACAGGCCGAGGGCCGCGGCCAACAACAGGCCGCCCACCGCGGCTTCGCCCTGGGGTAAGTGGGCCAGGGCCCAGCCGCCGATCTGGATGGGATCGACGTAGCGGAGCTCATCTTCGAGGAGGAGGCTCTGCTCCCAGCGCAGGCTGCCCACCAGCACCGCGAGCAGGGCGGGTCGGAGGTCGCGGGCGAGGGGGGCCAAGCTCGGCCGCTGCGCGACCCCGAGGCTGCTCAACAGGAGGACCGCTGGCACGGCGATCACGAAGGCGAGGTGCTCCACCCCGCCCAGCGCGAGGCCGACGCCGAGGCTGACCAGCGCGGCGCTCCAGGGGCGCAGGGACTGGGCGGGCGCCGCTTCGGGGGGCGCGGGATCGGCGGACATCGGGCCTCGTCGGCCGCCAGCGGCGTCCGGTGCAGACCGATGGGTCCAGGGGCGGTTAGCGGGGCGCGCTCGGCTAACGGGCGGCGCAGCGGCGCGCCGCAGCGCGGAGCGGGGTGGTCGTGGACCAGGCGCAAGCGCAAGTCAGGTGGTGGCTCCCAGGGCTCGCGGGGGCCGCCGCTTCGGCCGCGGTGGGCTGGAGTTTTGGGGCCTGCACCCAAGACGACGCCTTCATCAGCTTTCGCTACGCCCAGCACCTCATCGAGGGCCATGGGCTCGTCTACAACGTCGGCGAGCGCGTAGAGGGCTTCACCAACCCGCTGTGGACCCTGCTGCTCGCGGGCGTGATGGGCCTCGGCTTCGATCCGGTGCCGGCCTCGGCGGTGATGGGCGCGGCCTGCATGGCGGCGCTGACCTTCACCGCGGCGACCTTGGCCTGGCGGCTCGGCGGGCCCTGGGCCGCGGTGGCGGCGGCCGCGATGATCGGCGTGGATCCTCAGGCGGGCTTGGAGTCCGTGGAGGGCCTGGAGACGGCGCTCTACGCGCTGCTCGTGACCGTGGCGGTGGGTCAGCTCGGCCGCGCGGCCCCCGGTGGGCACGGCGCGAGCACGGTCGCCTTCGCGCTCGCGGCCCTGACCCGGCCCGAGGCGCCGATGCTGGCGGCCCTCGCTCACTTTGGTCTGCTGGTCGGTGATCCCGAGCACCGGGGGGCCCGGCTCCGCGGGGCGCTGCAGGCCGGGGCGCTGCTCGGGCTCCAGCAGGCGGCCCTGGTCTCCGCCCGGCTGTGGTACTACGGGGAGCCGCTGCCCAACACCTTTTACGCCAAGGTCGGCGGTGCGGCCTGGGCGCGGGGCCTGCGCTACCTCGGCGAGCACCTGCAGACCCACCCCGGCCTGTGGGCCCTGGCGGCCATCGGCCTCGTCATTGGCCTCCGGGCGGGTAGATCGCTGCGGCTGCGCGCGGCCGTGCTCGGCGCTCCGCTGCTCGGGCAGCTGCTCTACGTGGCCCAGGTGGGCGGCGACTTCAAGCCCACCGGGCGCTTTGTCATGCCGGTGCTCGGGCTGATGGCCGGCTTGGCGGGCCTCGCGGTGGGCCGCCTCGGGGTGCGCCGCTCGGGGATGGTGTTCGCAGGCCTGCTCACGGCGCTGTCGGTCGCGGCTGCCCTGCGCGATCGCCCGCGGGTGGCCACCTGGGCCGAGGAGCGGCACGCCAACGTCGAGGCCCGCCGGGTCGTGGGGCGCTTCTTGAAGGCGAACTTCCCGCCCGACACCCTCATCGCCATCCACTCGGCCGGCGCCATCCCGTTCTACGCCGCGCTGCCGACCATCGACATGTGGGGCCTCACCGACCACCACATCGCCCGGGCGCCCATCCCCACCATGGGCGAGGGCTTGGCGGGCCACGAGAAGGGCGACCCAGCCTATGTCTTCGCGCGGGAGCCGATGATCTACCTGCCGGAGGACCGGGTCTTCACCCTCCGCCCGTGGGTGCTGGAGGTGGAGCCGAACTTCCCAGCAGATTTTGCCGAGCGCTACAACTCGGTCTCGATTGCGGTGGAGGGGCGGGCGCTCAACGTCTGGGTTCGCAAGGGGTTTTTGGCCAGGCTCAACGGTGGAGAGGCCGCCGGGCCGGCCTCGCCTTGAGCGCGCTCAGCCGAGGAGCAGGGTCCACAGGCTGATCAAGGCGGCGCCGACGAGGTTGAGCTGAAAACCGAGCCGCGCCATCCGGGCGGAGCGCACGTGTCCGGTGCCAAAGACCACGGCGTTGGGGGCGGTCGCCACCGGCAGCATGAAGGCGCAGCTCGCGGAGAGGGCCGCTGGGAGCATCAGGTGCTCGGGCGGTAGGCCGCCGCCGATGGCCACGGCGGCGAGCAGGGGCATGAGCAGCGTGGCGGTGGCGGTGTTGGAGGTCACCTCAGTCAAAAAGGTCACGAACAGGCTGATCCCGACCACCAGCGCCCACAGCGGCAGCCCGTCGGGGCCGACGAAGCCGGCCACCAGCCCGCCCAGGGCGAGCGACAGCCCGCTGGTGCCAAAGGCCTTGGCCAGCGCGATCCCGCCGGCGAACAGCAGCAGCAGACCCCAGGGCAGGGACTCGGCGCGCCGCCAGGGGAGCAGGCGCTCCCCGCGGCCTTCGCCGTCTGGCAGCAGCAAGACCGTGAGGCAGGCGAGCAAGGCGACGGTGGTCTCGCCAGTGTTGGTGAGATCGAGGGCCTCGGACCAGCCCCCGAACGGCGCAGTCCGGGTGGACCAGGCCAACGCCGTGAGCAAAAAGACGCCCAGCACTCGTCTTTCGGCCGGGCGCCAGGGCCCGCTCTGGGGCAGCCGCGGCGCGGGCAGGCCGGCCCTGAGCCCGCGCGCGAGCAGCCACCAGGCCGCCGGGAGCATCGTGAACACCACCGGCAGGCCCACCCGGGTCCAGGTCCAGAAGTCCGGCGCGGCGCCGGTCTGCTCCTTGAGGGCCGCGAGGTAGATGAGGTTGGGCGGCGTGCCGATGGGGGTGGCGAGGCCGCCGATCGACGCGGACCAGGCGAGCCCGATGAGCATGGCCTCCATCACGTCATCGTCGACGGGGTTGGCCTTGGGATCGCCGCGGAGGGCGAGCACCACCGGCAGCAAGACCAGCACGGTCGCGGTGTTGCTCAGCCACATGCTGGACAGGCCGCTGGCCAGCATCACCCCGAACAACAAGCGCCGGCCGCCGCCCCCGATGAGCCGCAGCAGGCCCACGGCGAGGCGCCCGTGCACGCCGGTGTGCTCCATGGCCTGGCTGAGCATAAAGCCGCCCAGCAGCAGCAAGATGAGCGGGTGCCCGTAGCTGGCCGCCACCTGGTCCTCGGGCAGCACGCCGAGCAGCGGCAAAAGCGCGAGCGGGATCAACGAGGTGACCGGCACCGGCACCGGCTCGGTGACCCACCAGATGGCGCAGACCGTGGTAATCCCGGCGGTCCACGCAGCGGCCTCGCCCACGGGCAAGGCGGCGAGGCCGACCGCGAGCGCCGCGATCGGACCGAGGACAAAGCTGAGGGTGCGCAGCGCCATGGGGCTCGGCAGGGGAGGGGGTGTGAGGCTCGGCTTGGAGCTGGGGCGCGTGGAGCGCCTCGTGACCGCGATCTTCGGCGTGTCGGTCTTCTACGGCGTCTACGGCGTGCTCGGCGCCGCCCAGGTCGGCGCGGAGCTCCATGAGCTGCGCAGCCCGCTCGACGTGGTGCCGCTGATGCCTTGGACCGCGGCCATCTATCTGTTCTTGTACGCGCAGGTGCTGGCGCCGCTCAGCGTGATCCGCGACCGCGGGGTGCTGTGGCGGGGGCTGCTGTGCTACGCGCTGCTTGTCGGCATCGGGACGCCATTTTGGTGGTTTTACCCCGTGACCGTGCCGCGCGAGCCGGTGCCCGTCACCGACCTCTGGACCTGGGGCCTCGCCGTCACCCGCTTCATCGACCCGCCCACCAACTGCTTCCCGTCGATGCACGTGGCGGAGTCCTTCTGCGCGGCGGCGCTGGTCTACCGGCACGACCCGCGGCGGGGGCTGGCTTGGGGCGTCGCGGCGGCGCTGATCACCTTCTCCACCTTGGCGCTCGGTCAGCACTGGGTGGCGGACGGGGTGCTGGGCGCGGTGATGGGCCTCGGGGTCGTCTTTGTCGTCTTTCGGGTCTGGCCGGTGCGCCCCGAGGCGCTGCAGCCGCTGCCGATGGTGCACACGGCCTGGCCCCTGCTCGTCTACGTCGTGCTGTTCGCTCTTCTGGCCTCGCCCTATTGGTTCGGCTGGGTGGACCCCTCGTCGTTGGCCGCCTGGGGCGCCCCGCCGCCGCCCGCGCCTTGAGTCAGCCCCGGAGCCGCAGCAGCGCCCGCATGGTGCCCTCCGCCTCGGCGAAGAGGGCCTCCACCTGCTCGTCTTCGCGGTCGGGCTCGTAGGGCGGCGGCTGGATCGGGGGTGCGATGGTGTGGGTGAGCTGCACCGGCCGGGGGATGAGCGTCGGGCCGAGGCCGCGCAGCAGCGGGAAGGGCGCCTTGAGCTGCGCGTAAATGGCGTCCGTGAGGCGACTCCCGTAGACCGTGTAGAGGTCGTCGGCCCGTGGGCACGCGGCGAGCACCAGCGGCGCCCCGCAGCGCAGCGCCAGCCGAATGAAGCCCCGCCGGCCCTCCCACCGGGTCTGGTAGCGCTCCCCGCGCGGGCGCAGGCCCTCCCACATGCCGCCGGGGGCCACCCCGACCAGCTCGCCGGCCCGCAGCAGATCTTCGCCGGCAGTGGGGGAGGCGGGCACGATGCCGATGGCCCGCGCGCCGCGGCCGAGCATCGGCGTGCGGAAGATGAGGTCGTCGCCCAGCCCCCGGGGCGGCCGCCCGGTCTGCTCGAAGATGCTGAGCCCGAGCATAAAGCCGTCGTAGGTGGCGAGGCTGTGGTGCACCACCAGCAGCGCCGGGCCGCTGCGGGGGATGTGCTCCATGCCCCGCACTTGGTGGCGGTGGTAGAGCTGAAGGGGCCGGAGGATTCGGACGACCCGACGGATCACCGCTGGATCGGCATCAGGGACGGGCGTGGGCATCGGGGTCTCGTCGGTGCCGCGGCGCGGGCGCGGGTGGGGATGGAGGGGCGGGCGAAGCCGCGCTGAAGGACGACGGCGGGGCGCGGAGGTCGGGGTCGGGCGTGAGCTCGGTGAGGGCGCGCAGAAAGTTCACCACGTCGGCCTCCTCCGCCTCGGACCAGTCGAGGGGCCCGAGCAGGGGGCTCGCCTCGCCCATGGGCTGATCCTCGTCCAGCACGTTGTAGTGGTGAACGACCGCCTCGAGGGTGTCGAAGTGACCGCCGTGCATGTAGGGCGCGGTGCGCTCGACCTCGCGCAGCGACGGCACCTTGAAGTGGCTGAGCAGGCCGCCCTCGACCCGCAGGGACCGGATGCGCTGGGCGGCCGCCCCGTCGGTTTCGGCCGACCACGCGCTCAAGGCGTTGAACTCGGCGTCGATCACCGCCGGGGCCCCCATGGCCCGGCCGGGGTCCGCGGGATCGAGCCACGCCCGCGCGCCGAGGCCGACCGACTCGAACTCCAGGTTGCTGAACAGGCTGCCGGTGTGGCAGAACACGCACTGGCCGTCGGTGACGAAGCGCAGCAGGCCCCGGGCGGCGGAGTCGGAGAGCGCGGCCGCGGCGGCGGCGCGATCCCCCGCCTCGAAGGCCGCGACATACTGATCGATGGGCGCCGGACCGCTGATGACCTGGGCCTCGAAGGCGGCGATGGCTTGGCTCAGATCGACCAGCAGCCGCGTCGCGGCCCGTTGATCGGCGGGCGCCATGCCGAGGTAGGCGAGGTGAGCCGGCGCGGTGGGATCCGCGGGCATCGGGCGGGCGCCGGGCGGGAAGCGCGCGGGATCGCGCATGTCGGGCAGCCCGCTCCCGCTGGCCTCGGCCGGGAGGAGCGCCGCGAGCTCCTCGCTGAGGCCGAAGACCTCGAGGTAGGCCGCGCCGAGCGCGGGGTCGGCGGCGAGCACCCGTCCGAGATCGGCCCGCCCGAGGTTCATCTCGTCGGGGTTCTCGATGGGGCCCGCGGCTTGGCACCACAGGCTGTCGCAGCGGCCGTCCCAGAATTGCCAGCGGTGCAGCGCGGCGTTGAGCACCGTCGGCGTGTGCCGCCCCCCGCGGACGCGGCCGTCGAGGCTCGGCAGCGGCAGCCCGTCGGCCCAGCCTTGGGCCGGGTCATGGCAGCCCGCGCAGGACACCCGGCCGTCCGCCGAGAGCTGCGGGTCGAAGAACAGCGCCTTCCCCAGGGCTGCGGCCTCGGGGACATCGCTCCAGACGTTGGTCGCGTCGATGGGCGGGCTGCGGGGCGCGCCCATCGCCCGCACAAAGGGGGCGAGCTCGGCGCTCTGGAGGGCCTCCCAGGGATCGACGGGATCCGCCTCGCTTTTGGCGCCGGCGCAGCCCCAGCTGCAGCACAGCAGGCCGAGCGCGGCGGACCATCGGGCGCCCTTCGGCGGGCGCGGCGTGCGCGGGCGCCGCGTTTGCGGGCTCATGGTGCGCCTCCAGGCTTCGGTGGCGGGCTGTTCGCGCTCGGGTCGTCGCCCCAGGGGGCCACGCGGAGGAGCAGCAGCATGCCCGGCACCCCGAGGGCCGCGCAGCCCGCGAAGAACACCGGAAAGCCCACCTGCTCGACGATCGCGCCGGCCCCGGCCCCAGCGAGGGTGCGGGGCAGCCCCACGAGGCTGCTGAGCAGGGCGAGCTGCGTGGCGCTGTGCTGCTTGTCGGTGGAGCGGGCGATGAAGGCCACAAAAGCCGCGGTGCCCATGCCCACGCCGAGGTACTCGAGGCTGACGGCGACGAACAGGGCCGGGACCGAGTGGCCGATCAGCGCGAGGGCCAGCAGGCCGAAGATGCTGAGCAGCTGGAGGGCGCCGAAGAGCCAAAGGCCGCGGTTGACGCCAATGCGGAGCATGAGCAGCCCGCCCACCGTGCCGCCCACCACCGCCGCCCACAGCGAGGCGGCCTTGGCCACGGTGCCGATCTCGGTGAGGCTAAAGCCGGTGTCGAGGTAAAATGGCGTCAGCAGGCTCGTGGCCATGCTGTCGCCGAGCTTGTAGAGCAGCATGAAGGCCAGCAGCTCCAGCGCGCCCCGGGTGGTGTGCCGGTCGAAAAAAGCGCGCAGCGGGTCAATCAGCGCGCGCAGCTCCAGACGGGTGGCGGCCTGCGCCTGGGGTGCTGCGGGGCGCTCGGGCTCCGGCAGAAGCAGGGTTGCCCCGAGGCCGATGGCCATGAAGCTGGCGCCGATCAGGTGAACAAATGCCCAGGGCATCCGGTCGGCCAGGATGAGCGCCAGTGAGCCCGGGACCAAGGAGCTGAGCCGGTACGCGTTGACGAACAGGCTGTTCCCGAGGCCGAGGCTGCGATCCGGGAGCAGCTCTCGGCGCCAGGCGTCGAGGGCGATGTCCTGGGTGGCGCTGAGAACAGCGACCAGCAGGACGAGCCCGGCGAGCGCCCAGGGGTCAGCGGCGGGGTCGAGGAAGGCGAAGCACGCGATCGCGACCAGCAGGCCCACTTGGGTGAGGGCCGCCCAGGACCGACGGCGACCCCAGCCCAGCGGGTCGAAAACATCGAGCAGCGGGGCCCAGAGGAACTTCCAGGTGTAGGGCAAGCCGGCGAGGCTGAGCAGGCCGATGGTGGACAGGTTCACCCCGGCGGAGCGCGCCCAGGCGGGGATCAGCTGCACGCCGACATAGAGCGGCAGCCCCGAGCTGAAGCCCATCAGCAGGCAGCTGAGCATCTCGCGGTTGAGGACAGCGCGCAGCACGCTGTTGTTGCCGGTGCTCTCGGCGCTGCGCTCGGAGTCGATCGTCCCCACGGCTGGGCCTCCGGTGAAGGGCAGGGGGCTCTATCCCATATCCAGGGGTGCTGGGGGTCCCTGTGTCTACTTTGGACAGTTGGTGACCGAATCACCGCCTCCGCCAGCGGGGTCGTTGGGGAGCCGCGCTGAGGGCATCCCCGGATTCCTCAGGAAGCGCGCTCAACCTTGCGGCCGTCGTGGCCGTCTCTGGAGGCATGGAGGGACGGATGAAGCTCAACCTCAGCACCCCATGCCCAGCCTCGCTGCGCATCCACGGGCTGCTCGAAGCCTCCGGGACTTTGGTGATCACCGAGGGGGAGCTCTGCTTCACCCGCGCCGCCGGCCCCTCGGGCTGGATGGCGCCCAAGGACGGCGTGCGCATCCCCCTGGACACCGTCCACATGATTGACGTGGGAGCGGGGATCTTGAGGATGCAGGGGCCGATCGAGAGCCACGCCTTCTCCGGGCCGGGCGCCGTCCGCCTCGGGGTCGGCCTGCTCGCGCGGGGCGGCAGCAGCGGGCCCGTCTACTGCTTCTCTGGCAGCCTTCAGGCCGGGATCATCGGCGCCGCCGGCGAGCTCGCGATCGGCCCCCGCGGCCTGTTCTTCGCCTGCACCGGCGCGCTGGCCGACTCTTTGGGCAAGGGCCGCTGGGAGTGCGGGTGGGGTGCGGTGCGCTACGTCGAGGTCAAGGCCCGGAAGCTTCGCATTGTGCAGCGGGGGTCGGAGGTCAGCTTTGATCTGGAGGACGCGGCGGGCTGCGCGCGGGCCATCAGCGAGCTGATGCCGGTGCCGCCGGTCACGGCCAACCCGGAAGGTTCAGTGTGGGTCGGGTCCGGGGTGCTCAGCCTCGCCAGCGGCGGCATGACGCCAGGCAACGCCTATGTTGATAGCGACGCCATTCTGCACTTCGTGGGCCCCATCGGTCGCACCAAGCTCGGGCCCTGCGACAAGGTGCTGCGGCTGGACCCCGGCGCGCGCGACAAGATGCAGGCCGCCAGCGGCGAGTGGAGCCTCCGGCTCGACCACGAGGACAGCGTGGTGCACTTTGATCAGGTGGCCATGCGGGTGGCGGCGCCCCGCGGCGGAGGCGACGAGCGCGCCGATCTCCGGCTCGTGGTCGGGCGTCGGGAGCGCGTGCGGTTCCGGGACGACAGCGGCAGCCACCCCACGGTCAGCCGGGTGTGGATCGAGGACGGTGAGCGCGAGATCTTGGTGTACCTGCAGGAGGCCCACGGGCTCCCGGCGGTGGCCGAGGCCGCCCAGCTCGTCGTCCCCATGCGCAGCGGCGAGGTGCGCCTCCTCACCCGGGCCAGCGGCATCGAGGAGGTGGA
>CANHON010000062.1 GCA_947462115.1 Deltaproteobacteria bacterium
CGACGGTGCACCCCGCGGCCCCCGAGCGCTGCGACGGCCTCGACGACGACTGCGACGGCGCGCTGCCCTCGGCGGAGGTGGACGACGACGGCGACGGCTTTGTCGAGTGTGTCGAAGACACGCTGGGCTGGCAGGGCGCCCCGATCGACTTCGGCGACTGCGACGACGCCGCCCCGGCCACCCACCCCGGCGCCGTGGACGTGGCCTACGACGGCCTCGACCAGGACTGCGACGGCGTCGACCGCTGCGACGATGACGACGACGGCTTCAACGCGACGGAGTGCGGGGGCGAGGACTGCGACGACACGCTGGCGGCGGTCAACCCCGACGCAGCGGAGCGGTACTACGACGGCGTCGATGACAACTGCGCGCCCGAAGACGACGACGACATGGACGGCGACGGGCATGACAGCGCCAGCTACGGCGGGGACGACTGCGACGACGCCGACGCCGACACCCACCCGGGCGCCACCGACGCCCACTACGACGGCGTGGTCAACGACTGCGAGCCCTCCGACGAGAATGACGTGGACGGCGATGGCTTCGACGCCTCCATCACCGGGGGCAGCGACTGTGACGACAACAACAGCGCGGTGCGGCCGGACGCCGAGGAGCTGTGGTACGACGGGGTCGACGACGACTGCGACGGCAATGACGACGACAAAGACCGCGACGGCTACCCCAAGCGGATCGACTGCGACGACGCCGATCCCGAGGCCTACCCGAACGCGCCCGGTTACGGCCCCGACTGCTCGGTCGACGACGGCGTGGACGTGGACACCGGCGGCCTCAGCGGGGACGGCGCGGACGGCGGCGGGGACGACGGCAAGTTCGAAGGGGGCGACACCGGCTGCGCCACCGCGCCGGCCCCGCGGGGCATCCTTGGCCTGCTCGGCGCCCTCGGCCTGCTGCTGGGCCTGCGCCGCCGCCGCTGAGCCCCGGGGCCTCGGCCCGAGCGCTGCGCCTCCGACGATCGACGCGTCGGGGGCGTTGTTTTGGTGCGCCTCGCTCCGCTCGCTGGGCCCGACCTCAGGCCGAAGCGGCCTGGCCGCCCGTCACCTTGTGGAGCGCCCAGCCCGCCAGCGCGCCGCCGAGGCCGCCGCAGAGCAGGCCCGAGCAGGGGCCGCCCAGGACCCGGCCGACGAGCTGGCCTTGCTCAAAGGGGGGCATGGCGCCGTAGTGGCCGGCGCCGATCGCGTGCATGAGGCCCACCGCGGAGGGCAGGGCGGTGAGCGTGCCGAGGCCCGCGCACAGCAGGGCGCAGACCAGGGCGCCCAAGGCGACAGCGGCGAGGGGAGAGCGGGGCATGGCGCCTCAGTCGGCGGTCGGCGCGTCGAGGCCGTCGTCTAGGTAGTAGAAGGCCGGGACGGCGTCGAACTCGAAGGCGAGGCTGAAGTGGTCGCAGGTGCCCTCGGGCCCCTTGAGGTCGGCGATGGCGGGCAGGACGGTGTGGATGAGGTCCTTGAGGCCCTGATCGATGCCGTGCTTGTCGATCTCGTCGAGCATGGTCTGGATGTGCACCGCGCCGGTGATGTGGCCGGTGGCGCCGCTGCCGTCCGGCGCCAGATCGAGCCGGGCCTCGCCTTGGGTGACGAGGAGGTCGAGCTCGGCGGTCAGGATCTGCAGCTTGATGCCGAAGTCTGCCCGGAAGATCAGCCGGCCCCCTTCGACCACCACCGCCTCGGCGCGGCTCGGCGCCACGCTCGGGTCGCGCAGGTAGCTCTGGCCGGCCAGCAGCTCGCCGTCGGTGCCGAGCAGGGGGCTGCCCGAGGCGTTGCCGAACTGAACGTCGATGCAGGCGTCGTTTTCGAGGTCGTCGAGGCCCAGGAGCTCAAAAGTCAGGAGCAGCTCGCCGGCGCGGATCGAGTCCTGGAGCAGGGCGGAGATGGCGGCGCCCTCGGTCTGCTCGATCGCCGGGAGCAGCCCAGCGAAGGCGTTGTCGATGCCGGGCCGGCCCTCTGGATCGGTGAGGTCGGGCTTGCCGCAGCCGCCGGTGCTGCCGGTGGGCGTGACCTCGCCGTCGAGGTCGGAGCCCCAGGAGACCCCGCCTTCGTTTCGGGCGAAGCGGAGCTGCTGGATCACATAGGTGGTGGTGGGGCCGCCCGCCGCGCAGACCTCGAGGGCCTCCCCGCTGTCTTCGGCCTGCTTGACGCTGTTCTGCTCCTGGGCGCAGCCGAGGCCGAGCGCAAGGGGCGCGAGCAGGCGGCCCGGTCGCCCCACCTTAGTTTGCCTCTTCTTGGTCGAGGTAGAAGTAGGCGGGGATGGCGTCAAACTCAAAGGCGATGCTGAAGTGGTCGCACTCGCCGGTGTCGCCCTTGAGGTCGCCGACCGCCGGCATCACCGTGTTGATGAGGTCTTTGAGGCCCTGGTCGATGGCGTACTTGTCGATCTCGGTGAGCATGTAGTCGATGCTCACGCCGCCGGTGAAGTGGCCGGTGGCCGACTGGCCGTCGGGCGCCATGTCCATGCGCACCACGCCCTGGGTCACGTCCAGATCGAGGTTCGCGTCGAGGATCTGCAGCTTGATGCCAAAGTCCGACGCGAAGGTGAGGCGGCCGCCCTCGACCAGGGCCTCGTCGACGCGGGTGACCGGGTCGTTGGGGTTGCGGGAGAAGCTCTGGCCCGGCAGCAGCTCGCCGTCGGCGCCGACCAGCGGCTGCCCCTCGGCGTTGCCGAACTGAACCGCGACGCAGTCGTCGTTTTGGTAGTCGTCGAGGCCGAGCACCTCCACGGTGAGCAGCAGCTCGCCCGCGCCCACCGAGGCCTGCAGCAGGCCGGAGATGGCCGCCGCCTCGGTCTGCTCCAAGGCGGGGAGCAGCCCAGCGAAGGCGTTGTCGATGCCGGGGGTGCCCTCGGGGTCGACGAGGTCGGCCTTGCCGCAGCCCGCCGTGCCGCCGCCGGCGCTGACCTCCCCGTCGAGGTCGGAGCCCCACGACACGCCGCCCTCGCTGCGGGCGAAGCGGACCTTGTTCATCAAGAAGGTGGTCGAGGGGCCGTCGGCGGCGCAGACCTGCGCGGGGGCGCCGGTGTCGTCGAGCTCGGCCGCCTCTTTCTCCGGGGCCTTGCAGGCGAGGCCGAGGCACAGGGGCAGCAGCAGGGGCAGGGCGGGGTGCCGCATCTCAGACCTCCAAGGCGGCGAGGCCGTCGGCGGTGTAGGTGTCGCCGTCGCCCCAGGAGGTGGCGAGCACGCCCGTGGCGCGCAGCAGGCTGAGAACAGCCTTGCCCACGTTCTCTTCGGTGTAGGAGCGGTAGTGCAGGTCGGTGGCGAGGCGGCCGTTGGCGCCGCCGGCGATGACCACCGGCATGTCGGTGATGGCGTGGGTGCGGGCCTCGCCGTGCTCGCTGGCCGCGAGGATGGCGCAGTGGTCGAGGAGGGTGCCCTCGCCCTCGGGGATGCTGTCGAGCTTCTCGAGGAAGTAGGCCAGCTCTCGCATGATCTGCACGGTGATGTTGTGCACGCCCGGCTGGGGCGTCGGCTCGTCGTGGGTCAGGTTGTGGTGGCCGTCCTCGGCGCCGGGGAACATGAGGTTCGCCACCGGCCGGCTGAGCTGGAAGGCGAAGACCCGGGTCTGGTCGCAGGCCAGGGCCATCGCGAGCACGTCGTGCATGGCCTCGGCGCGCTCGGTGATCTGCAGCCGGCCCTCGACGTCGGGGTACTCGACCGCCGGCTCGTCGGGGCGCTCGCAGCTCTCCAGATCCGGCGGGTCCTCTTGCAGGCGGGCGAGGCGCTGCTCGAGCGTGCGCACGCCCTCGAGGTGGGCCTCGAGGCGCTGGCGGTCGGTCGGGCCGAGCTGGGTCTGAAGGGCCCGCACGTCGTCCATCACGAAGTCGAGGGCCGAGCGGCGGAAGCCGAGGCGCGGGTCGACCAAGCCGCCGGCGCCGGGCTCGCGGAAGGTGGCGCCGAAGATGCGCTCGTAGAGGGTGAAGGGGTCGGTCTCGCCGGGGTTGCGGGCGTTGGGGCCGGTGAAGGAGAAGATCTCGTTGCTGTCGATCCCCGCCTCGATGCTCCTGAAGATCGTGCTGCCGCCGATCTCCGCCGCCACCACCTGGTCGATGGTCGGCGCCGCGACGGTCCAGTCTTCGTCATCGCCCACGGCGTCGAGGCCGGTCAGCAGGCCGCCCGCGCCCGACCAGTGGGGGATGTAGTTGGGCACCTTCACGGCCATGCCGGAGATGACCGCGAGCTTGGCCTTCACGGCCGCGAGCGGCGCCAGCTCTTCGGACAAGGACCAGGCCGCGCCGCTGCCCTCGCCGACCGGACGCCACTGCTCGGGGCGCACGCCGTTGCCCCACATCCAGGTGCCGAAGCGCAGCGGGTAGGTGCTCTCGGCGCGGGCGGTGCGGCCGGCGAACAGCTCCAGCCAGGGCAGGCTCACCGTGACGGCGGTGCCGGCCAGCATGCCGCGCAGCACGCCGCGTCGGCTCGCCTGGAGCGGGGCCGGCGCGCAGGGGCCGAGCGCCGGGCTGCGGACCACGCGCCGCGCTGCCGGTGCAGGGGTTTGGGGGAAAAGCCAGGAGAGGCGCTGCTTCCAGCGGTCGTCGGTGCTCACTGCATCTCTCCCACGTTGCGGAAGCCGGGGGACAGGACGGTGTCGACCAGCAGCTCCCGGAAGCTGTGGCCGCTGCGGGTGAAGCCGTCGGCCAGCCAGGCCAGCAGCTCGTCCTCGCCGTCTACGTTGAGCCGGCCGGTGCCGTAGCGGTACACGTGCCGGGCGAAGCAGGGCTCAATGTTGGGGTTGTCGGAGATGACTTGGGCGAGGTCCCAGGCGTTGGTGAAGGACGTGCCGTCCAGATCGCCAGAAGGGTCGATCACCGCGTCATTCTCGGTGGGGCGCCACTTGCCGATGCCGTCAAAGTTCTCAAAGCCGAGGCCGATGGGATCGGTGAGGCGGTGGCAGCTCGCGCAGTAAGGGTCCGAGAGGTGCGTCTCGAGCCGCTCCCGGAGGGTCGGCGACTCGGCGTCGGCCTCGGGGATCGACGTGTCTACGTTGGCCGGGGGCGCCGGGATCTCTTGGCAGAGCACCGTGGTGCGGACGAACTTGCCGCGGCGGGTGGCCGAGGTGGAGTTGGCGTGCGCCTGGAGCATCAAGAAGCTGGCCTGACCAAACAGGCCGCGCCGTCCGCCAGCCTCGGGCAGGATGACCTCGCCGAAGCCGTCGGGGGTGGCCGCCGCGACGTTGTAGAGGGCCGCGAGGCGACGATCGACGAAGGCGCGCTGGGTGGTGAACAGGTCCTTGAAGTCACCGTCTTCGTCCAGCACGAGGCGCTCGATGCCGAGCAGGGTCTCCTCGCGGGCCGAGGGGCCGAGCTCCGGGCTCGCGTTGGCGAAGGCGAGCGGGTCCTTGCTGAGGGTGGGCAAGGTGTAGAGGTGGAAGACCTCGTCAAACAGGTTGCGCAGGCCGCGCCGCGCCCGCGCGTCGTCGAGCATGCGCCGGGCCTCGGCCTCCAGCACCTCGTCCTCGGCGAGGCTGCCGTCGGCGGCCTTGGCCAGCAGCGCCTCGTCGGGGATGGAGTTCCACAACAAGAAGCTCAGCCGGCTCGCGAGCTCGTAGGGCGACAGGGGGCGCAGACCGCCCTCGCCGGCGCCGTTCTCGATGCGGTAGAGGAAGTGGGGCGACTGGAGGATGGCCACGAGGCCAGTGCGCAGGCCCTCGTCGAAGTCCCCGGACTCGGCGCCCACCGCGGCGGCGAGCGCGCCGAGCCGGGCCTGCTCGTCCTCGGTGACCGGCCGACGCCACAGCTTGCGGGCCGCGAGGCCGAGGGCCTCCCCGGCGCAGGCGGCGTCGCTGGCGCCCGACGGCGTGCAGCTCAAGAAGCTGGTGCGGGCGGTCAGATCGGCGAGCACCTGGTCGGCCACGGTCTGCGCCGACTGCTCGTAGAGCTCGACGCCATAGGCCGAGACCGAGGTGGTGCTGGCGCCGACGCTGAGCAGGCCCTCCACCTCGTTGTCGGGCTCGAAGGCGGTGGGCACGTAGAGATCGACCAAGAAGGTGTCTTCGAGGGCGTTCTCGTACTGCGTGCGGGTGAGGCGACGCAGGGCCGGGGCGCCGGGGGCCACCTCGGGCACGGGCGGGCGCGCGCTGGGCTCGCCGCTGTCTTCAGCGTCGGCGGGCGGCTTCTTCGCGGGATCGTCGCCGCAGGCGGTCAGGCCGATCGCGAGCAGCAGGGCGATGCGCGGGGCGGGGAGCAGGCGTCGCAGCACGGGGGCTCCGGGGGCAGAGGCTGGGGCGATCTTACACCCATTCGCGGCGTGGGTCCATCACAAGGGCCTGCTTTGGCGGATCCCGGTGCGGCCTCGGGCCAGCGCGCCGCTCAGGGGCAGGCGCTCGCTTCGTCCCAGGCCGCGGAGTTGTCGGCCTCATCGCACTCGCGCAGGGTGGAGAGGCCGACCCCGTTGTCGTCCACCGCGATCCACAGGCCATCGGTGCCGACCTCGGCCCAGTCCACCGCCAACTCAAGCGGCGCGGCGCGCACGCCCGGGTCGATCGCCCCAGTGGTCACCGCGGTGCGCAGCAAGGTGCGGCTGGCGCCGCTCTGGGCGTAGAGCGCGACCTCGACCCCGGCGGGGGCGAAGATGAGGCCGGTGTTCTCCACCGAGACATAGAGCGCGAAGCCCCCGGCCGCGCAGTCCTCGCAGATGCCCACGACGTGCGGCGCGAGGTTGGGGGCTGCGGCAGCGGGGCCGTCCCAGGGCTGCTGGCAGCGGAAGGTGTTGTGGGTCTCCCAGGAGCGGCCCTCCAGCGCTGGGACGCTCAGATCGTCGTTGATGTTGTCCACGCTGTAGGCGAACTGGTTCCAGGTCTTGCGGGCGTTGGCCCAGCCGTCGTTCCGCTCGCCATAGACCGTGATGCCGTCGGCGCCCACGAAGGCGTAATTGTTGTTGGGGACGATGATCTCGGCGTTGCCGTCGCCGTCCACGTCGGCGATGACCGGGTACTCGTAGAGGGTGCCGCTGGCGTGGTCGGGCTGGGTCCACTGCACCGCGCCGGTGGGGCCGTCGTAGAGGTAGAGGTCGATCTCGTCGGCGTAGACGAGCTCGGCGGCCCCGTCGGCGTCGAAGTCAAAGGCGCTGCAGCCGGTGACGCTGCTGCTGTTGTCTTGGGTGGTGTTCCACCACTTGATCGCGCCGGTGTGCTCCAACATGGTGATCCGACCCCGGCCGGCCGCCGCCACCTCCGGAAGCCCGTCGCCGTCGAAGTCGGCGATGCACGGGGCGCCGGCGCCAGCGTCGGCCACGTAGGTCTGCCACAGCACCCGCCCGTCGCCGTCGAGGAGGGTCATGTAGTTGCTGGTGTGGACGATGATCTCCGGGTCGCCGTCCCCATTGAAGTCGGCCACCGCCGTCGTGCCGTCGCTGATCCCGCCCGCGGTCCAGGACAAAGCGCCGCTGGCCTCGTAGGCTCGGTTTCCGACGATGACCTCCGGCAGGTCGTCCATGTCGAGGTCGGCGGCGTAGCCGAGGCTGACGCCCGCGCTCGCCATGCTGCTGCGGAGGGCGCCAGTGTGCTCGAAGACATGGGCGCCGGCGATGATCTCAGCGGTGCCATCGCCGTCGAGGTCGTGGAGGGCCGGGGCGCCAGCGCCGGAGCCCAGGGTCTGGGTGCTGATCCACTTGGTGCGGCCGTCGGCCTCCAGCGCCACCAGCTCCAGGCTGTCGGTGATGGTGACGATGTCGGGATAGCCGTCCGCGTCGATGTCCCCGACGGCGACCCCGGCCGTGCCCCGGATGCCGCGGCTGCGCCGGTCCCGCGGGTCGACCACGGTGCCCACCGACAGCACCTCGCTGCTCCCGTCGCCGGCGAGCACCCGCAGGTAGCCGGCGCTGTTGTAGGCGCCCCCGCTGAAGGTGGTGAAGGCGATGTCTGGCACGTCATTGTCGGTGATGGCCCCGTCGAGGTCATCGTCGGTGAGCTGGCCGACCACCGGCGTCATCATCACCCGGGTGTAGCTTGGGCCCACGCTGTAGGGTCGGTCGGCGCTCTGCCACTCCAAGGTGACGTCCCAGCCACCAGCCGGCGGATAGACGGCCTCGCAGCTGCTGTCTACCGCGACCGTCGAGTCGCCCGGAAGGCCCTCGCAGGGGTCCGGCTCCAGCTCGCCGTCACAGTCGCTGTCGACCCCGTCGTACCACCGCTCGGCCGCGCCGGGGTACTC
Source organism: Deltaproteobacteria bacterium (assembly GCA_947462115.1). GTDB lineage: Bacteria > Myxococcota_A > UBA796 > UBA796 > UBA2385 > JAEUKK01. Next base: position 8,155 of record CANHON010000062.1, read on the forward strand.
CGCCGGGTCGGCGTCATCGCAGTCATCGCTGTTGTCCACGAAGCCCGCGGGCGGCGCGCAGGTGGTGACCGCCGTGTCGCCGCCGTAGGTGTCGGCGTCGAGGTCCCGGTACCAGTCGTCGGCGGTGCCGAGGTCGAGCGAGGGGTCGGCGTCGTCGATGAGGGCGTCGCACTCGTTGTCTTGGCCATCGCAGACCTCGACGGCGCCGGGGTGGATGGCGGCGTCGGTGTCGCGGCAGTCGGTGGCGTCGGTCACGTGGCCGGGCGGCGGGGCGCAGGCCAGGGTGTCGGCGTCGGGGTCGCCGTAGCTATCGGCGTCGCGGTCGGCGTAGTAGGCGTCGGCGGTGCTGAGATCGAGGCTGTCGTCGCTGTCGTCGATCAGGCCGTCGCAGTCGTCATCGGTGAGGTTGCACAGCTCGGCGGCGTCGGGCCGCACGCTGGCGTTGCCGTCGTCGCAGTCGCCGCCCACCAAAACGGCGCCCAGCGGCGGATCGCAGGTCTCCTCGGCGCTCGGGTCGTGGCCCCAGCCGTCGCCGTCGGCGTCGGCGTACCAGAGGTCCCCGAGCCCCTCGTCGGTCTCGCCGTCGCAGTCGTTGTCGATGGCGTCGCAGACCTCCTCGGCGCCGGGGTGGGCCGCGGCCTCGGCGTCGTCGCAGTCGTCGGCGGTCGCGACGAGGCCGTCCTCGGGCGCGCAGGCCTCCACCGGGGCGGCGGCGTCGCCGTGGCCGTCGCCGTCGCGATCGGCGTAGTAGGTGTCCCGCAGGCCATCGTCGACAATACCGTCACAGTCGTTGTCCACGTCATCGCAGGGGTCGGAGGCCGCGGGGTGGACGGCGGCGTCGGCGTCGTCGCAGTCGGTGCCCGCCGCCACGGTGCCCGGCGGGGCCTCGCAGGCCTCCACCCCGGCCGTGGGGTCGCCGAAGCCGTCGCCGTCCACGTCGGGGTACCAGGTGTCGCTCACGTCCTCGTCGATGAGGCCGTCGCAGTCGTTGTCCATGCCGTCGCACAGCTCCACCGCGCCGGGGTGCACGCTGGCCTCGGTGTCGTTGCAGTCCTCGTCGGCGGGGAAGGAGTCGCTGTCGGCGTCGGCGAAGCCCTCCAGGCCGCTGCCCTCGAGCGCGCCGTCGTTCACCGGCTTGCCGTCCCCGCAGGCCAGCAGCCCCAGCGCGAGCAGGGCCGCGAGGCGGGCGCGGGAGGCCGGCAAAAGGGCGAGGGGGCTCAGGGCGGCAGGGGTGGGCATGGGGGCTCCGTGGCGGTCGGCCCCACCCTACCGCAGCCGGCGGCCCGCCCGGCCACCCCTCCGGTCCTTGACGGTCTCCCCCCGATGACGCGGCGCGGGAGTGCTTTGATGGACGTTATTTTGGTGGGGCGTAGGCCGCGGCTGGACCCTGTGGCAGGGGCCGAACCACCCGCACGAGCTCCGCCGGCAGCGGCCCGAGCGCGCGCCCCGCGGCGTCGCGCAGCGGGTACTTGGGGAACAGCAGGGCGCCGTCGGCCGGGCTGCGGATCTCCGGGCTGCCCTCGGCGCTGAGCAGCTCGCCGCGGCGCACCGGCGCGAGGTTCTGCAGACCGGGGCGCAGCGCCATAGTCGGATCGATGAAAGCGACGTGGCTGTCGGGCTCGTAGGCGATGGGGGAGGGCTGCCCCTCGGCGGCCTCGGCCAAGGTCTGCTCCCCGCGGCCCAGGCGGTCGGCGATGCGCAGGGCCTCCCGCATCAGGCGCTCGGCGAGGGCGGCGGCCTCGGGGTCGAAGCCCTTCTGGCCGAGCTCCACGGTCACGCCGGAGGCCCCGCGCAGGCGCACGTGCTCGTCGGCGCAGCGCAGGCCCGGCGAGAAGTTGACCCCGGGCGGGCGGGTGACCCAGCGGGGCGCGGCGTTCAAGGCCCGCACCCAGTGCTCCCCCTCGGGGCTCCAGGGGAAGATGGCGAAGGCGCTGGCGGTGGGCTCGATGGTCTGGTGCAGGTCGAGGAACAGGTCGGCGGTGTCGAGCAGCGGGATGAGCGCGGCGGCCCGGCGCGCCTCCCAGGAGTCCGGGGCGTCGGGCAAAAAGACGCGGTTGAGGTCGGCTTCGAGGAAGCGCCGGTTCGCGAGCGCCGCGGGGCGGTTGCCGAGCACCACGCTGAGCCGGCCGCCGAAGCGGAGGGCGCCCTGGTCGAGGGCCTCGAGCACGGCCACCGCCGCCGGCAGGCTGCCCACCTCGTCACCGTGGATGATGCAGCCGAAGATGACGTGGTAGTCGTGATCTCCGCCCGAGCGCTGGGCGACGTCCGCGGGCAGGCCGGCGGCAGGGGCGGCCGCGACCCGCGCGTCAAAGCGGGCGAGCAGGGCGTCGAGGGTGTCTCGGCGCCAGGTGGGCGCGCCGCTCACGCGGGCCGCGGGGCGGTGAGCAGCCGCCGCGCTTCGGAGGCGTCGGCTTTGCCGCCGGTCTGCCGCTTGAGCTGACCGAGGAAGAAGCCCACCAGCTTGTCGTCGCCGGCGGCGAGGCGGGCGGCCTCGGCGGGGTGGGCGGCCAGCACGGCCTCCACCGCCTCCTGCAGGGAGGGCGCCGCTGCCGCCTCGGCGCCGAGCCGGGCGAGGGTGGCGCCAAGGCCAGGGCCCTCGACCCCGTTGGCGTGCTGCTCGCTGATCTCGACGATGGCCTGGCGCAGCAGCCCGCGGGGCAGCCGGCCCTCGGCCACCGCCTGGAGCCCCTCGGCGGCCTCCGCCGGGGAGATCGGAAGGCGCTCGGCGGGCACCCGGCCGAGCTCGCCCACCGCGAGGTTGGCGGCCTCTGCGGCGCCGGCGCCGGCGGCCACGGCGGCCTCCACCCAGGCGCGGCGCGCGGGCTGGGCGACGAGGACCCGCGCCACCGAAGCGCTCACGCCCAGGGCCTCCATCGCGGCGACCACGGCCGGGGGCTCGGGCGCGACCGGGGCGGCCGGCGCGGGGCTCGGCTTGGCGGGCTCGGGCCGGGCGGCCTTGGGCGCCGCTTTGACGAAGCCGTCCTTGAGCGCGACGATCCGGTTGAACACCGGCCGGCCTGGCGCGCTGTCGGGGTCCACCGCGAAGAAGCCGAGGCGCTCGAACTGGAAGCGGGCGCCCGCGGCGGGGGCGGCGAGGCTGGCCTCGGCCTTGCCCACCACGACGCGCTTGCTGTCGGGCTGCAGATCCTCGAGCAGGTCGCGCTCCACGCCCGGCTGCTCGACGGCGAACAGCTGGTCGTAGAGGCGCAGCTCCACGTCGATGGCCGTCGCGGCGTCTACCCAATGCAAGGTGCCGGCCCCCTTGGCCTCGGGGCCGTCCTCGACCCGCTCGCAGCGGATCGCGGTGAGCTTGCCCTGCTCATCGGTGATCTCGCCGAGGCAGCGCACCAGGCCCGCGTGGCGGAGGCGGGCGACCCGGCCCGGCGCGAGGCGCTTCCAGCCCTTGGGCGGATCGGCGTCGTAGTCGCTGGCCTCGATGTAGAGGGCGTCGGAGACCGCCAAGGCCCGGCTGCCCGGCTGGTTGAGCTCGGCCGGGAAGTCCGGCGCGTCGAGGGTCCGCGGGCCGCTGTTGCCCTCGATCTGCACCAGCAGCGGCTGCTCGACGACCAGCCGGCGGGGCGCCAGCGTGTGGAGGGTGTCGCGCACGCTGTGCTCCAGCAGGCTGTACTCGACCATGCTGTTGGTGCGGGCGACGCCGACCCGCTCGACGAAGGCGCGGATGGCCTCGGGCGGGACGCCGCGGCGGCGCAGGCCCGCCAGGGTGGGCATGCGGGGGTCGTCCCAGCCGTCCACCCGGCCCTCCTCGACGAGGCGGCGCAGGTAGCGCTTGCTGACAATGACGTGGGTGACGTTGAGCCGGGCGAACTCGGTCTGCTCGGGCGGGCGCTCAAAGCCCACCTTGTTGACGTACCAATCGTAGAGCTCGCGGTTGTTCTCAAACTCAAGCGTGCACAAGGAGTGCGTGACGCCCTCGATGGCATCGCTGAGCCCGTGGGCATAGTCGTACATCGGGTAGATGCACCAGGCATCGCCGCGGCGGTAGTGGCTGGCCTTTTTGATGCGGTACATCGGCGGGTCGCGCATCTTCATGTTGGGGCTGGCCATGTCGATCTTGGCGCGCAGCACGCAGTGCCCGTCGTCATAGTCGCCGGCCTTCATGCGGCGCAGCAGCGCGAGGTTCTCCTCGGGCGGCACGTCGCGGTAGGGCGAGGCGCTGCCGGGGCCCTGCACGGTGCCGCGGCGCTCCCGGAAGGCATCCTCGCTCAAAAAGCAGACGTAGGCGTCGCCCTGGAGGATGAGCTGCTCGGCCCAGGCGTAGAGCTGCTCAAAGTAGTCCGAGGCGTAGTATTCGCGCTCGGCCCAATCGAAGCCCAGCCAGCGCACCGCCTCTTTGATGGCGGCGACGTACTCCATGTCCTCGGTGAGGGGGTTGGTGTCGTCGAAGCGCAGGTTGCAGACCCCGCCAAACTCGGCCGCCAAGCCGAAGTTGAGGCAGATCGACTTGGCGTGACCGATGTGGGGGTAGCCGTTGGGCTCGGGCGGGAAGCGCGTCATGACCCGGCCGCCGTGGCGCCCGCTGCGGTTGTCGTCGAGCACCTTCTGCCGGATGAAGTCGACCGGCTGCTGGGCCGCCGCGCCGCTGCTGGGGGTGCGGACGGGGGCGGTGGCGCGGCTCGGGTCGGGGGCGGACATCGGTGGGCTCCTCAAGGGCGCCGACCCCAAGGGAGCAGGGGTGGCGCGGGTGGCGCCGCCCCCTAATTCACTCCCGGGCCCGGGCAGGGGCGCTGGCGAGCACCCGCGCGCGGGCCGCGTCGAGCGCCGGACCCATCCGCATGGTCTTGAGCAGCGCCCGCACGCCCACCGCGTTGCCCCAGACCGGGAACAGGCGCTTGAGGGCGTCGAGGGCGTAGGCCTCGCGGGTCACGAGCACCCGGGGCTTGTCGGCCAGCACCGCGTCGATGATGGCGTCGGCGACGGCCTCGGGCGGCAGGGTCTTGCGCTCAAAGAAGCGCTCGAGGTTGCGCTGCAGCTCGGCGTCGTCGGCGCGGGCGTTGTGCATGATCCGGGTGGAGATGCCGCCGGGGTGGACCACCGTGGCGCTGATCGGGGTGCCGCGCAGCTCTTCTTGGAGGGCCTCGGTGAAGCCGCGGACGCCGAACTTGCTCGCGCAGTAGCTGGTCTGGCTGGGCACGCCGACCACGCCAAAGATGCTGCTGATGTTGACGATATGACCCTCGCCCACGCTATTTTTGAGCATGTGCGGCAGCAGGGTGTGGCAGCCGTAGATCACCCCCATCAGGTTGACCCCGATCACCCACTCCAGGTCTTCGGCCGTGTGGTCGAAGAAGCTCTTGGCGACGGTGACGCCGGCGTTGTTGACCAGCAGGTGCACCTCGCCGTGGGCAGAGAGCACCTCCTCGGTCAGCGCCTCCCACGCGGCGCGGCTCGACACGTCGGCGACGTGGGTGCTCAGCCGCGGCCCCAGCTGGAGCTCGGCGGCGAGGGCGGCCAAGGGCTCGGCGCTGCGGTCCACCAGCGCGAGGCGGCAGCCCCGGGCGGCGAGGGCGCGGGCGGTGGCGCGGCCGATGCCCGATGCGGCGCCGGTCACGAGGGCGGTGCGGTCTGCGAGGGTCTTCATGGCCCGACGCTACCCTCTGCCGCCGGTGCGGCGGGCGGCGCGGGCGGCTCGGCGGGGGGCGCCTCGGCCGCTGTCTCGACGGGAGCGGACTCTGGAGCGTTGTTCTCGACCTCGGCGCCCGCGAGGTCGGTGGTCTCGACGAGGGCCTCGGGCAGGCGCATCGGCGGCGCGCGGCGGATGCGGGCCAGGGCGGCCGGCCGGTCTCGGGGCAAGCTCAGCGTGGCGCTGCCCGAGGGCAGCACCAGCACGTCATCGGGCACCGCGAAGCCCGCCTGCGGGGGCGGCAGGGCGTCGAGGATGGCCCGGGCCGCCGGCAGCGCCGCCCGTCCGCCGGTCTCTTCGGGCCCGAGCGGCGCGTGGTCGTCGGCGCCCAGCCAGACCACCACCACATGATCGGGGCGGATCGCCACGAACCACGCGTCGAGCGCGTCGGTGGTCGTGCCGGTCTTGGCGGCGAGCGGCTCCCCGGGGCGGGCCGCGTCCCGCGCGGTGCCGTGGCTGACGGCGCCCTGCATCATCTCGATGAGCTGGCGGGCGGTGGACCCCCGGACCGCCCGCGGGCCCAGCGCCCCCGGCAAGGTGGCGCCGAGCGGTCCGCCGGGCAGCGGGTCGCCGGGCCGGGCGCAGCAGCGGCCGCGGGCCTCCACCCCCTCGATCCACACGGGCTCCCGCACCCAGCCCATGCGCGCGAGGTTGGCCCCAGCGACGGCCATGTCGAGCACGGTGACCTCGCTGGCGCCCAAGCTCAGCGCGAGGTCGGCGCGCAGCGGGCCGTGGACCCCGAGCTTGGTCGCCACGTCGATCACGGCTTGTGGGCCGACCTTTTGGGCGATTCGGACCGCAGGCGTGTTCAGCGAGCGGGCCAGCGCGGCGCGCATCGGCAGGGGCCCCGCGAAGCCGGGCGAGAAATTCCTCGGCTGCCAGTCGGGTCGGCCGGGTGAGCCCGGCACGCGGATCGGCGCGTCGAGCACGGTGTCGAGCTGGTCCATGCCGGCCTCCAGGGCGGCGGCGTAGACGAAGGGCTTGAAGGCGCTGCCGGGCTGGCGCTGGGCCTGGGTGCCGCGGTGGAAGCCCATCAGCGTCGGGCGGCGACCGGCGGTGGCGGCCCGGACCGCGCCGGTCTCGACCTCGATGACCACCGCGGCCCCCTCCACCCAGGGGCGGCGGTCGAGGCGCGCCCGCAGGGCCTTGTCGAGGCAGATCGGCAGCAGCGCGCCATTCTCAAGCCCGTCGCGCACCCGACCGGGGGCCCGCCCCGGCAGCGGCCGCGCGCGGAGGCGCCCGTCGTCGGGGTGCAGGGCGCCGGTCCAGTCGCCGGCGACGAGCCGACCGCCGCGCCCCTCGACCCGGGCCTCGAAGCAGGCCCCGGCCCGGACCGGCGCGCCGCCGCGGTCGCTCCGGGCCCGCAGCTCTTCCGCGCTCAGGCCCACGATGGCGCCTGCCACGCCGTTTCGGTCCTCGACCGCCCGGGCCGCCGCCTCCACCGCCGCCTCCGCCGCCGCTTGCAGGGCCGGGTCGAGGGCGGTCCGCAGCACCAGGGCCTCGGACCAGGGGGGCGCGCCGCCGTAGAGGGCCAGGGCCGCGGTGCGGGCGGCGGTCTGGTAGGCCACCGGGGCGCCCGCCGCGCTGGCGTGGGCTGGCGCGAGGTCCAGCGGGGCGGCCATCAGCGCCTCGCCTTCAGCGGCGCTCAAGGTCCCCTCGTCGATCATGGCGCGCAGCACGCGATCCCGGGCGGCGCGGCCCCGCTCGGGCGCGGCGCGGGGGTCGTCTCGGGAGGGCGCCCGGATGAGCCCGGCGAGCAGGGCCGCTTGGCCGGCGCCCAAGGCCTTCGCCGGCCGCCCAAAGTAGTCCTGGGAGGCCGCCTCGACGCCGTGGTTGCCGCCGCCGAGGTACACGAGGTTGAGGTAGCGCTCCAGCTGCTCGTCTTTGCTCAGGCGCTCGTCGAGGCGCCGGGCGAGCAGGGCCTCGTTGATCTTCCGGTGGAGGCTGCGCTCGCCGCCCACCACGAGGTTCTTGACGAGCTGCTGGCTCAGGGTCGAGCCGCCCTGGACCACCCCGCCGGCGCTGAGGTTGGCGTGCAGGGCGCGGGTGATGGCCCGCAGATCGACGCCCCGGTGCTGGTAGTAGCGGCGGTCCTCGGCGGCGAGCACGGCCTCGATGAGCACCGGCGGCAGCTCGCTCAGCGGCGCCCAGCTCCGGCGCTCATCGCTCATCCGATCGAAGACCACGCCGTGTCGATCGAGCAGCACGATGTCTTGGGCCGGCCGCCAGGCGAGCAGCGGCGCGAGCTCCGCGTCGAGGCCGGGGCAGAGGGCGCGCCAGGCCCCGTCCAACAAGCCGAAGGTCCCCACGAAAATGATGACCAGCGCGATGGTCCGACGCAGCCAGTACCGGGGCTGGGGTGCGCTCACCGGGCGCTCCAGCCCAGCACCTCGCCGGGCTGGACCGGGCGGGCCACGCAGCCACAGGGCTCGGGGGCCTGCACGCAGACCTCCGGCGGCACCACCAG
>CANHON010000063.1 GCA_947462115.1 Deltaproteobacteria bacterium
GAGTCGCTCAAACCCGAGTCCATCGACGCGATGAACAAGGGCCAAAATAAGCTCGGCGAGGTCGAGCAGGCCATTCACGGGGCGGCCAAGCTCGGCGTGCTGGTCAGCTTCGGCCTGCTCGTGGGCACCGACGGCGACACCAACGCCTACCTGGAGCGGCTGCCCGAGCTGCTCCTCAACCTCCGCTTCTTCTCGGTGACCTTCGTCGGCATCGTCTGCCCCTACCCCGAGACGCCGATGTTCGCCGAGGTGCAGCGCGAGGGGCGGCTCCTTCCGGGCACCATCAGCCGCGACTACGACGGCTACACCGTCTGTCACCACCCCAAGCACCTGCACCCCACCGAGGTCGCCGAGCACTACCAGCGCATCTGCCGCGCGGTGGGCAGCTGGCAGAACGTCGGCCGGCACTGGGCCGACAAGCTGTTCGAGAGCGACCTGCCCCGCTACAACAGCACCATCGCGATCTCCGGCCTGGAGATCGGCAGCGTCAAGCGCGCCCTCGCCAACCCGGCCCGCACCTACATCGCCGGCCAGGACCGCATCGAGGCCTGGGACGCCGCCCAGATGGCCGCGCTGAACATCGAGCCCCAGCGGCTGAGCTGAGGTGGGTCGGCGCTGCGCCGCGGGCCCTCCCATGGTCCGCGGTCCCCTCATCCAGATCGGTAGCGGGGCGCAGGTCGATCCCCGGACCCAGCGCCCAGCCTCGGCGCGCTGACCCCCCCGTCCTCGCCCGCCCGCGGACAGCCTGCGGCGGGGCCCGAGCCCGGCGGGTCGGCGGGGCGCTCCGCTGGGGGCGTTTGCCGGTTCTTGACAGCCCGTCGGCGGATCGCTACGGGCTTGTACGGCCCGATGTCGTCCTGCGGCCCGCTTGCCCTGACCTCGCCCTGGAGCTCCCTTGACCTTCGCCCCCAGCCCCGTCCTCCGCCCCGCCTCGGGCCGCGCCTCGCCCCTGCTCAGCCTGCTCCTCGCGCTCGGCGCCTGCGCGGGCGGCGCCAAAGATCCCGGCGGCGACGACGGTGTGGCCGGCGATGGCGCGGGGGACGGCGCAGATGGCGCAGGGGACGGCGCAGACGGCGCCGACGGCGGCGAGCCCCGCGTGGTGCGGGCCCAGGCCCAAGCCAGCGTCACCGTGCTGCTTCCGGACGGCAGCACTACGCTGATGACCGGCGCGCGCTTCGCCCTCGCCGCCGCAGAGACGCCGGCCGACGGCGAGTTCCCCTGCGAAGACACCGATCGGGACGGCTTGGTGGGCTGCTCGGCCGAGGTCGATGCCAGCGCGTCGTCGCTGGTGGTCTGCTGGCTGAGCCCCGAGGGCGTGTACGGCTGCGCCGAGCCCGCCCCCTTCACCGCGCCCGCCAGCGGCGGGGCCAGCAGCCGAGAGGCCCGCGGCGCCGAGCGGGTGGTGCCGGTCGAGGTGCGCGCCGAGCTGGTCGCGCCGGAGACGACGCTGTGGGGCCGGGTCACGCTGGCCGATGGCTACGCCACCCTGAGCTGCAAGGACCTGCCCGAGCTGTGCACGCCCAACGAGGCGCAGGTGACGGTGCGGGGCGAGGGCGGCGTCGAGGGCCTGCCGGTGCCGGTGGGCGCCCGCGGCGACTTCGTGCTCGGCCTCAAGGGCGATCCGCGCACCGAGGGGGCCACGCTGGCCGTCGAGATCGGCGACAGCGGGCCGCTCACCGCCTACCCCGCGCCCGAGGGCGGCCAGCAGCTGCTGATGCTCAATGAGCCAGCGCTGCAGATCTTCGCCTCGGTGCTGAAGGTCGACGGCGGCGTGGTGCAGATCCAGCTCAAGGCCCAGACCCGGGCGCTGGGCCGCGAGGGCCTGGTCACCGAGGAGCCGGGCCTCGAGGAGCTGCGGGTGGTCGCCGAGCCCAACTGGCGCGGCACGGCCAGCGTCACCGCCGAGGGCGTCGAGTGGCGCGCCGATCCCGACGCCGAGAGCCAGAGCATCCGCATCTGCGCCCAGCGCGGCTACGCCACCGACTGCGCCCCGAGCCTGCGCTTGGTGAAGGACCGCGACGGCACGCTGCGCCTCGCCGCCGACACGCCCACCCGGAGCTACGCCGCGGTCGGCCCCGAGGGCGAGCCGGTGGCGGGGGCCCAGATCGCTTCGCCCGGCAGCAGCAAGGACCTGTTCATCGGCGGCAGCCGCGGCGACGAGCTGGGCGAGGCCGCCCTCGACCGCCTGGAGGGCCCGCGCTCGGTCTGGGCCTGGGCGCCGGGCTACACCACCGGCATGGTCTACGATGAGGGCGGCGACGTCGGCCTCAAGGACCCGGTCACCCCGATCCGCCTCGTGCCCACCTACGGCGACGACGAGCTGGAGATCACCACCGTGCGCGGCGTGACCACCGCCACCACCACCGACGGCCGGCTCAGCATCAGCCTGCCCGCCGACAGCCTGATGGACGACGGCGGCATCATCCGGCGCGAGTTCCGAGTGCGCCTCGCGGTGGTCGATCCGGGCGAGCACCTGCCCACCACCCTCGACATCGATGAGCGGGAGCTCGGCGTCCTGACCCCCCAGCTCAGCGTGTATGTTGGCTTTGAAGAGGTCGATGGTCGGGCCATCGACGCCCGCTTCAACCCCGAGGTCGCCGCGCCGACCCTCATCGCCACCTTCGCCGATGGCACCCGCCTCGGCGAGAAGCTGCCCACCTACACGATGGAGCCGGGCCCCGCCTCCCTCTACACCCGCGGCCTCGCCAGCGCTGATCCCACCGCCGACGGGCTGCAGATCACGCCCCTGGGCAACCCGGGCTGGCTCATCGTGGCCCAACCCTGGACCCCCGGCCACTGCGTCTCGGTGTACTTCGACGAGGACGCCGGCTACAACACCGTTTGGTACACCTGGGACGACCCCTTCAGCACCGCCGCGGGCGCCGGCGCGCGCCGCCTCAACAGCAACCCCACGGTGCTCTACCACCTGCCCAACGTCGCCGACGTGGTGCTGACGCTGGGCGATCAGTATGGCCCCGACAGCGCCAACCCCGAGGTGCAGGCCAGCGCGCGCGCCCGCCTCCCCGGCCGGCGCACCACCCTCTACTCCGAGCCCACCCGCTTCTGGGAGGACTGCCCCGCGGTGGTCTTGCCCCGCACGCCGGTGGTGCCGGACGACGACCACTTCTTCACCTTCCGCCGGCTGGTGGACCAGCAGCTGCCCGGCGGCGGCGTCGTCACGGCCGATCAGATCACCCAGGCCTACTACGAGACCATCGACCCCGACGATGAGGCCACCACCCTCGCCGACTGGAAGACCAACGCCTGCGGCTGGACCGGCCCCGACGACGCCCACGCCACCTACCAGAACCTCGGCGACCTCGGCTTTGTGCGCGATATGTACAGCCACACCGACCCGGTGAGCGGCGATGTGTGCATGTACGTCACCAACTATGCCAGCTTCAACGAGTGGCAGGCCGGCACGCCCATCGCCACCGTCGCGATGGAGCACAGCGCCGCGCCCGGCGTCACTGACCCCGTCGCGCCCAAGTACACCAAGTTCTATGTGTTCTCCGCCGATGGCAACAGCCGCCTGCTCCGGGCCAACTTGGACGACAACGGTGAGCGATCCGTCCCGCACCTGTGCATGAACTGCCACGGCAAAGACCAGGTCGACGATCTGGACGTGGCCATCAACGGCTGGCCCTACGGCGGCGACGTCGGGGCGCGCTTCTTGCCCTTCGACCCGGCCTCCTACGGCTTCTTGCACAGCCTCGCGCCCGGCGTGCCCTCGGGCCTCACCCGCGCCGACCAAGAGGCCGAGCTCCGGGCCCTCAACGAGGGCGTGCTGCAGGCCAATGACGACCCTGAGACCCGCTCCTTGATCCACCTGTGGTACGGCAGCACCGCCGTCTCCAGCGACACCCTGCCCGCGACCGTGGCCAACTCCCATGCCATTCCGGCCGGCTGGTCGGGCAGCGCCACCGACCAGGTGGCTTGGGTGGAGGTGGTGCAGCCCCGCTGCCTGCTCTGCCACATGAGCCTCAACGACGGCCTCGACTGGGACAACGCCAATGAGCTGGCGAACTGGGGCAACTACGTCCACCACCTCGTGTCCGAGTCGCGCCTGATGCCCCACGCCCGGCGCCCGTTCCAGAACCTGTACAGCAGCCGCTCCCCCCACGAGACCCCCATCCTGGAGGACTTCTTCTACGCCCGCGGCGGCTGGAACGACCCCAGCGGCGGGCTGCTGGAGTGCAGCTTCTGAGCCTCGGGCGGGCCGCTCAGAAGGCCCAGCCGAGGTTGGTGTGGGCGGCGAGGCCGAGCCCCTCGACCCCGTCGCCCGCCACGCTGTACTGAAAGAGGCTGGCGCCGAGGCCGCCCGACAGCACGAGGCCGCGCGCGCCGATGAAGGTGCCGCCGGCCAGCAGGCTGGTGTATCCGCCCCAGCGCGCTGTTTTGGGGCCCTCGCCGGTGGTGGAGAGCCGCGCGCCCACGCCGCGGAGCATCAGCCAGGCTCCCTCGGGGGCGGTGGGCCGGAGGAAGGCGCGGCCGCCCACCTCCAGGCCGAGGCCACGGTACGGGCCGTTGATGTCGGCCAAAATACCGTCGTAGAGGCGCAAGCTGGGCGAGGCGTACAGCGAGGCCCGGGGGCCCAGCCGTCGCTCCACCTGCACGTGGGTGAAGCCGATGGCCGTCGTCAGCGGGTCCACCGTGACCGTCCACTGGAAGGCGAGGGCGGCCGCGAGGGGGACCATGCGCGCTCCGGCGCCCGCGCGGGCCGCGGGCAGGCTGGCTTCAGACCAGCGTGATCATGGGCTTCATCCAGTCGATCTTGCCGCGGACCCCGTCCATGTAGGTCTCTTGAACGAGCCGGGTGATGGGCCCAGGCTTGCCGACCTCGCGGCGGTCCACCTCGCGCACCGGCGTGACCTCGGCCGCGGTGCCGGTGAGGAAGATCTCGTCGGCGACGTACAGGGCGTCGCGCCCGAAGGCCGTCTCGAGGATCTGGTGGCCCTCGTGCTCCATGATCTCCATCGCGGTGCGGCGGGTGATGCCGGCGAGGATGTTGACCACCGGCGGCGTCTTGATCACGCCGTCCCGCACCACGAACAGGTTCTCGCCCGTGCCCTCGGCCACATAGCCGTGCTGGTCGAGCATGATGGCCTCGTCGTAGCCGTTGTCGTTGGCCTCGTAGCGCGCCAGGATGGAATTGACGTAGTGGCCGATGATCTTGGCGCGCTGCAGGTTCGCGTTGGGGTGGTGGCGGGTGAAGCTCGAGAAGGCCACGCGGATGCCGTCGCGCATGCCGGCTTCGCCGAGGTAGGTGCCCCAGTCCCAGGTGGCGATGGCGACGTGGACCTGGTTGGTGCGCGCGCCGAGGCCCATCGCGCCGTCCCCGAGGAAGACCAGCGGCCGGATGTAGGCGGCGTTGAAGTCGTTGGCCCGGAGGGTCTCGATGCAGGCCGCCTTGACCTGCTCCATCGTGAAGGGGATGGCGAAGCGGCACATCTTGGCGGAGTCAAACAGCCGCCGCAGGTGCTCATCCAGCTTGAAGATGCCGCCGCTGCCGTCGGCCTGCTTGTAGCAGCGGATGCCCTCAAAGACCCCGAGGCCGTAGTGCAGGGTGTGGCTCAGCACGTGCACCTTCGCGTCGGCGTAGGGGACGAGCTCCCCGTCCATCCAGATGACCTTGCTCTCGATACCCATGGTTTCTCCAAGGCTTCAGCGGGGGGACAGCTCAGCGGGGGCCGGCGATCGGCTTGCCGTCGGTGTCGACGTCGACGATGGGCAGGCCCAGCGCCGCGAGGCTCGGCCGGATCACCGCCGCGTCGCCGACCACCACGATGGTCAGGTCCTCGGCCGACAGCCGCTGGCTCAGCGCCTGCTGGGCGGCCTCGGGGGTGACGGCGCGGATGCGGTCCGGCCAGCCCGAGACCCAGTCCTGGGGCAGGCCGTAGCGCCAGACCGTGGAGAGCTCGCCGAGCAGGTGGCCGGGCTGCTCAAAGTTGAGCGGCCAGCCGCCCACCATGCCGCCGCGGGCGTTGTTGAGCTCCTCGGCGCTCAGCGGCTTGTCACCCTTCACCGCCTTGATCTCCTTGAGGATCTCGCCGATGGAGTCGGCGGTGTGGTCGCGGACCACGCTGGCGCTCACCGAGAAGGTGCCCGGGAGCTGGCTGTAGGACAGGCCGCTGCGGGCGCCGTAGGTCCAGCCCTTGTCCTCGCGCAGGTTCATGTTCACCCGGGCGGTGAAGGCGCCGCCCCAGGCCTCATTGGCCAGCTCCAGCGCGGCGGCCTCGGGCGCGTCGCGGGGGCCGACAAAGCGGCTGGCCCGCACCATGCTCTGCGTCGCGCCGGGCCGATCCGCGAGGTAGATCGTGGTCTTTCCGGGGGTGGGCAAGGCCGAGGCGAGCGGAGGCGTGGGCGCGGCGGCCCGGGGGGCCGGCTTCCAGGCGCCGAGGCGGGCCTCGAGCAGGGGCAGCACCTCGGCCAGCGTCGTGTCGCCGCCGACGAGGAGCACCGCCTCCTCGGGGCGGGCGTTCTCGGCCCAGAAGGCGCGCATATCGGCGGTGGTGGTGGCCTGAATCGCCGCCTCGTTGCTCAGCCGCCCGATGTAGTGGGGCCCGTAGAGCACCGCCGCCTGCACCCGGCCGGAGATCGCGCCCGGATCTTGGCGGGCGCCGGTGAGGTCTTGCACCCGGCGGCGCTGGTCAACGGCCCAGGCCTTCTCGGGGAAGTCCGGCCGCAGCACCAGATCGGCCAGCACGTCGAGGGCGGCGGGCATGCTCCGGCTGAGCCCGCTGACGCCCACCGAGGCGCTGTCGAGGCCGGCCGAGCCCCAGGCCTCGGCGCCGATGCCCTTGAGCCGCTTGGCGAGGGCCACGTCGTCCATGCCGGCGGCGCCCTCGGTGAGCATGCCGAAGGTGGCGCTGGCCAGGCCGGGCTTGGCGTCGGGGTCGAGCCACGCGCCGGTGCGGAACACCAGACTGACGTAGGCGAGGGGAACCTCGTGGTTCTCAACCACCCAGACGGTGAGCCCGTTGCTGAGCTTGCCGACGGTGGCCTTGGGCATCTGGAAGGGGCGGGCGGCCAGCGGGGCCGGGGCGGCGCTGCGCCAGGCCTCGTCGGCGGCGGCGCGCGGGGCGGCCAGGCTGGTGAGCGCGAGGGCGCCGATCAGGGCGAGGCCGGAGAGGCGGCCGCCGCGGCGCAGGGCAGGGGAGGGGAGGGTGCGCATGGTTTAGGGCCTCGCCTGGACGGTGTTGTCGAGGATGGAGCCGGCGGGCGCCTCGCCCAGCGGGTGCACGTGCAGGGTGACGCGGGGGCCGCTGAGGGGGCCGGCGAAGGCGGCCTGGATGTCGGCCGGCGTGAGCGCTTGGTAGCGGGCGAGGTCCTTGCCGATGCCGCCGGGCTGGCCGAGCAGGCTGTTGTAGCTGCTGAGGCTGCCGGCCTTGCCCTGGATCGACTGGAGGCTGCCGTAGAAGGCGATCTCCCAGCCGGTGCGGATGCCCGCGAGCTCGGCCTCGTCGATGGGCTTGGTGCGCAGATCGGCCAAAACAACGTCGATGGCGGCCACCAGCTCGTCCGTGCTGTGGCCGGGCGCCGCCGTGGCCTCGATCACGTAGGTGCTCTGCAGGCGGGCGCTGCCTTGGTAGGCGACCACGTCCTTGGCGATGCCCTGCTGCTGCACCAGCGCCTGGTAGAGCCGGCTGTCGGCGCTGCCGGTGAGCACCGAGGAGCAGAAGTCGAGCGCGGCGTCGCCCTCGGCGAACAGCGGCGGGGTGAGCCAGGAGAGGCTGACCTTGTGGTCGGGCACCCGGCTCTCGTAGTGCAGGGTCTTGCTCTCGCTGAGCGCGGCCGGGGCCTTGGTGACCGGCGTGGGGTCGGCCCCGCGGGGGATCGGGCCGAAGTACTTCTCCACCAGGGCCTTGGCCTCGGCGGGGTCAAAGTCGCCGACGATGACCAGGCTCGCGCCATTGGGCACGTACCAGGTCTTGAAGAAGGCGTGAACGTCCTCCATCTTGGCGTTCTCGATGTCCTCGTGCTTGCCGATGGTGGGGATGTGGTAGGGGTGACCCTCGGGGAACAGCGCCGCGGACCGCCACACGCCGACCTGCCCGTAGGGACGGTTCTCGTAGCGCTGGCGGCGCTCGTTGCGCACCACGTCCTTCTGGTTCTGGAGCTTCTCGGGCGTCAGCGCCGGCAGCAGCCAGCCCATGCGGTCGGCCTCCAACCACAGGGCCAGCGGCAATTGTTCGCTCGGCACGCCCTCGAAGTAGTTGGTGCGATCGGTGTTGGTGGTGCCGTTGATCTCGGCGCCGATCTTCTGCAGGGGCACGAAGTAGTCGTCGTTCATGTGCTCGGAGCCCTGAAACATCAGGTGCTCGAACAGGTGCGCAAAGCCGGTGAGGCCGGCGCGCTCGTCTTTGCTGCCGACCTGGTACCAGACCTCGACCCAGACGAACGGTACGGAGTGATCCTCGCTGAGAATGACGTCAAGCCCGTTGTTGAGCTCGTACTTCTCGAAGGGGATATCGACGGCGACGCTGGCCGCAGCTGGGCTCGGGGGCGCCTTGGGGCAGCCGCTGAGCGCCGCGGCGAAGCCGAGGACGCCGAGCAGCGGGCGGAGTCGGTGGGTGCGGTGGGCCGCGGGCATCGAGGGCTCCTCAGGCGCGCGTGGGCGCGGCGCGTCGACGGGGGGAGGGCGTCGGCTGGACGGGAGGGGGGCTATCCCACTCCGGCGCGCGGGGCCAGCGAGAGTCGGACAGAATCTGCCCGCCTGACGGTGTTCGACGCCCGCTGTCCGCCGCTGGCGGTCCGCCCCGCGCGCCGGTTGACGACCGCGCACCCGGTCGGGTAATGCTGCGCTCCAGCGCCCGAGGCCCCAAGGGGCCGAGCACCACCGGGGCTCCGCGGAGTCGGAATGTCCATCCAGAGCGCCAAAGCTCCTCCCCCGTCTTCGGCAGCACGGTCCGGCGTGGCGCCGGTGGGCGTGCTCGCGCTGCTGTTCGGCCTCAGCGGCTGCGGCGGCGCGCTGTCCGGGCGCTTCCAGGGCACCTGCGAGCTGGGCGAGGGCTCCGGCCGCTTCTCCATGCCCATCGACCACGACCTCGTCGAGGACGGCGAGGGCAAGATCACGGGCTTTGGCTCCTTCCGCTTCAACGACTTCACGTTCACCGGCGAGGCCCTCGGCGAGCGGTCCGGGGAGCACGTGCTGGTCGATGTGATCGGCGAGGCGGGCGGCTACACCCTGACGGTGCGGGTCATCGGTGAGGCCGACGAAGAGCTCACCAAGATTGACGGCCAGTGCGGCTTTGTCGACCAGGGCGCGCCCTACTCCGGCGCGGTGAACATGAAGCGGGCAGAAGACGAGGGCTGAGGCTCGATCGGCCCAGGCGCGCCGCCGGGCCTTGCACAGGGGACGATCATGAGCGCATCCACGCCGACCGCCGCGGGGCTTTGGGCCCTCCTCCTCAGCGCCCCCCTCGCGGGCTGCGCGGCCTTCGGGCCGAACCTGACGGGCGCGTGGACTGGCGAGTGTACGCTCGGCACCGCCACCGGCGACGTGCCCTACACCGTCGCCCTCGACCTCAAGGAGGACGGCGGCGAGGTCAGCGGCGACGGCACCCTCGACATCGCCGACCCCTTCGCCGAGCCCATCAGCGTCGAGGTCTCGGTCACCAGCGGCCTGCGGCGCTTTGGCACGGCGGCCCTCATCGTCAAAAGTGACAGCGGCGGCCGCCTCGACCTGGAGGGCGAGGTCACCGACAACAGCTTCACCGGCGACTGCTTCGTCGAGTCTGACTGGGGGCAATTCGAGCTGGAGCGCGATTGAGCCCAGCGCCACCCCGGCGCGCCGCTCCCCTCCGCCCGCTCCCGCCCGCCGCCGCGCCGGCCGTCTCGGTGCTCGCGGTCCTGCTGGGCGCCTTGGCCGCCGGGCTGGTCGTCTTCGCCTGGCCCACCCCCTTGGGCGTGGCCCTGACCGGCGCCGAGCGCGCCCAAGCCGCCCGCCTCGTCGCCAGCATCGGCGGGGGCCTCGGCCTGCTCGGCGCCGCGCTCGCCCGGGGGCGCTCGCCGCTGAGCGCCGGCCTTCTGCCGCTGGTCGGCCTCGCGCTGCTGGCCATCTTGCCGGTGGGCGGGCGGGCGCACGTGCACGTGGGCGCGGCCTGGCTGGTGATCGCCGTGACTGGGCTGATCTTCACCTTGGCTGCCGCGCGGAGCCCTCTGGCCCCGGCGCTGCCGGGCGCGCTGGGCGGCTTTGTGGTCCTCGTGGGCCTCGCGCGCTGGGTCCCGGTCACGCCGGCGAGCACCCCCACGGCCGTCCGCGCCGGCCCCCACGTGGTGCTGATCGCGCTGGCGGGGGCGCCCGCCGACCTGTTCGACGCCGCGCCGGCCACCGCGGGCGGCGCGCCGGTGCTCCACGCGCTGCGGGCCGAAGCCCGGGTCTTCACCGGGGCCACCGCGCCGGCCGCCGGGGATGATGCCGGCCTTCACGCGGCGCTCTCGTTGGATCGGGGCGATGCGGGCGGCGCGAGGCCCGCCGACCTGCCCGCGGCCTTGGGCGCCCAGGGCTACGAGCGGGTGGCCCTGCTCGGCAGCCGGGCGGGCGTGCCCCGCGGGATGATGGGCCACTTTGACGTGTTCGACGATGTTTTCGTAAACCGTCTCGCGGTCGGCCACCCCCTGCTGCGCGGGCTCGGTCACCGGCCCCTGCGCCCAGCCGCCGCCGCCCGCCCGGCCCGCGAGCTGTTGCGCGTCTGGCAGGGCCTCCCCGCGCCCCGCGGCCCACGGCTGCTGGTGCTCCAGCTCGCCGAGCTGCGCTGGCCTTTGGCCGGCAAGGGCCCGCGCGGTCCCCTCGCCGAGGAGCAAGACCGCGCCCGCCTCGAGGCCTCCTTGCGGCCGCTGCTCGCCCGGGTGCCCCGCGGCGCCTTGCTGATCCTGTTCGGCACCGCCGCCGCCGCCGGCCCCACCGCGCCGCCCCGCGCGCCCGTGCCGCTGCTGGCGCGGGGCCCTGGGCTGGAGCCGGGCCTCGATCCCGCCCCGCTCCGCCTCGAAGACCTCGGGGCGACGGTCCTGGCGAGCCTGGCGCGCGGCGCCGCGGACCCCGGCCTGAAACAGCCGATGAACCAGCCCTGAACCATCGGCTGTTTCAGTCTGCAGGGTGGATGGGCGATCCCTGGCCTTGGTGGTCTGGTTTCGGGCTGGCTTGATCCTTGCTGCTCCCGGGCCCCGCGGACCTTCGCCGCGCCCGGAGCCCCCATGCCAGCCCACCGTCCGTCCACGCTCTCCGACCGCCCGCTCCCCCGACTTCGGCGCGCCGGTGCCCGCGCGCTGGGCCTCGGGGCGCTGCACCTCCCGCTGCACCTCGCGCTGCTTTTCACGTTGGGCGGGGCGCCGGCGCAGGCCGCGGACTGGCTGGAGATCCACGGCGACCTGCCGGCGGACGCCCCGACCACCCCGCAGCTCGGCGGCTTCTTGCAGATCGTGGGCGAGGGCATTGTCGGCGGCGAGCGCGCCCCGGCCCTGCCCGGTGCGCTGGCCGAACAAGAGGGCGTGCTGCCGACCTTCAACCGGGTGGGTCCGGGCGATGCGACCTACGGCGCCTCGGTGCGGCGGGCCCGCTTCTTCTTTCGGGGCGCGGTCCCCAAGACCGACCAGCGCGTCAGCTACGCGCTGTCGGCCGAGTTTGGCGACAACCAGCTCACCCGCCTGGAGCCGGTGGTGCTCACCGACGCCGCGGTCAACGTGATGATCTTCCCGGCGCTGCAGCTCCGGGCCGGGCAGTTCAAGCTGCCGACGGCCGAGGAGGCCCTCGAGAGCAACCCGCTCGCGGCCCGCTTCATCAACAACTCCGCGGGCCTGACGGCCCTATTGCTCGAGAATCCAGTACTGGACGGCAAATACGCCGGCGGGGCCTCCGGCCTGCGCGACGTGGGCGCGCAGCTCTGGGGCCGCTGGGACGGCGCGCACCAGGGGCTCAGCGCGGCGCTGATGGTCAGCAACGGGCGCATCGGCGGCCTGGACGTGGATAACGAAAAAGACGTCACGGGGCGCATCCACGCCACGCTCTGGGCCGAGGGCGACCCCCGAGATCCGCACCGGGAGGCCCTGGAGGTCTTCGGCTGGTGGCTGGAGGGCAGCCGCGAGGGCCTCGGCGGCCCGGAAGCGCCGCGCATGGACCGGCGGCGGCGCGGCGCGGGCATCAGCTTCGCCACCGGCGGCCTTCAGGCGCGAAGCGAGCTGATCGACGCGGTGGGCGCCATTGACGCAGGGACGGTCAGCCCCTTCCCCGGCCAGCCGGTGCTGCTGCTGGCCGACGGCCAAGGCCTCGCCTCGAGCACCTTCGCCCACTACACCCGCCCGATCGGCGGCGAGGGGCTGAGCCTCGGCGGCGGCCTCCGCTACGACCGCTACGCCCGGCGCACCGATCGCCCGACCGACGAGCGCCTCGCCCAGACCTGGACCGGCGATCTCACCCTGGGCCTCGGGCCGCGCGCCCACCTGATGCTGGACTACGAGCGGCGGAGCCTCCACGCCCCCGCCGGCCCGGCCGCGGCCAACGCCCTGCTCGACACCTTGGGCGACCGGCTCAGCGCACAGCTGGTGATCGTGCTGTAGGGGCTGGATTCTTCGGATCGATCGGCGCCGATGCCTATCCCTCTGCCTGGGCCTCCCCCTGGCCCTCTGCCTCGAGCTCGGCGGCGCTCCGGCGCTCCAAGGCAGGGAGAATAGCGACCAGCGCGTCGTGGAGCGCCTCGAGGGGCGCGGCGCCCACCTCGGCCGCGAGCTCCACTTCGAGGGCGGCGAGGGCGGCGAGGCCCTCCATCAGGCCGGCCATGCCGGCGGTCGTGAGCTGCGCCCGCTTGGCCCGGCGGTCCTGCGGGTCGGCGACGCGCTCCATCAGGCCCATCTGCTCCAGATCGTCGAGCAGCTGCCCCACAGCTTGCCGGCTGATGCCCATGCGGCGGGCCAGGGTGGCCGGGCGGGTGCCGTCGAGATCGAGGTGGGGGAGGACCTGAAGGTGGGCCGACCGCAGCGCGCCGAGCCCGGGCCGCCGCTGGAGCCGGGCCACCGACAGCTCGTTGAACAGCCGGGCCGAGCGCAGCAGGAGCTGGCCGAGGCTGGCGGCTTTGGCGGCGGTGAAGCCGGGGGGAGGGGAGGCCATGGGGCACCGTTGAACGTCAAGCAGCTTGACGAAGTGGGGCGCTCAGCTTAGCCGATGGGCGCCGCGCGCGCCCCGCTGTAGGCGCCGATCCCGCGGCCGGAGGTCCAAATGGCGCTCGTCCCCCTCCTCGTCCCGCGCGCTGGCGGCGGCGCGGCCGATGCTGCCCCCGCGCCCACCGCGTGGTCCATCGCCCACCCGCTCCTGGCCCCCGGCGGCCTGCCCATCGGCACCCACACCACCGTGCTGCGCTTGGCCGACGGCAGCCTGCTGCTGCACTCCCCTGGCGCGCTCAGCCCGGCAGATGTGGCCGAGATCAGCGCGCTCGGCGATGTTTCGGTGATCTTCGTGCCCAACCGCGAGCACACCTTGTTCGCCGCCGCCGCCCGCGCCGCCTTCCCCCGGGCCGAGGTGCACGCCCCGGCCTCGCTGGCCGCGTCCGCCAAGCTCGGCGGGCCGGTCCGGGCCCACGCCGCCGCCGGCAGCGGGGCGCAGCGGCCCTTCGGCGAGGGCCTGTTCGCCCTGACGGTCGAGGGCGCGCCCCGGCTCGATGAGACGGTGCTCGTGCACGCTGCTTCCGGCATGCTGGTCACGGCCGATCTGGTCTTTCACCTCGTCGATCTGCCGCCCAGCTTCGGCGCCTCGCTCCTGCGCTGGGTGGGCTCTGCGGGCTTCTTCGGGCCCACCGGCCTCGCCAAGCTCGCCTTCTTCTCCGACAAGGCCGCGGTGCGGCGCAGCGTCGAGCAGCTGCTGGAGCTGCCCTTTGACGGCGTGGGCGTCTGCCACGGCAGCCCGCTCCTTGGCGGGGCCAAGCCGGCGCTCCAGCAGGCCTTCGCCTCCTTCCCGGCCCCGAAGTAGGCTGGCCCGGCGCGGCTCGCCCGCCGCCACCTTCGGAGGTGAACGTGCAGCACGGGATTGTCGAGGCAGGTGCCCCGTGGGTGCCGGGGCGGGTGCTGGTCACCGGCGGCCTCAGCGCGCTCGGGGCCGCGGTCTCGGCGCGCCTGCTCGCCGCCTGCCCCGGCCTTCAGCTCCGCCTGCTCGATCCCCAGGCCGCCGCCCCGCCGGCCCGCTGCGCCGCCCTCCTCGCCGATCCCAGGGTGCGCCTGCTCCCCGCCGGGCCCGCCGATCCGTCGGGGCGCGCCGGTGCCCCGGGGGAGCTCGAGGGGCTGGCGGCGGCCCTCGCCGAGCCCATGGACGCGGTGGTGCACCTCCTCGGCTTCGGCGAGCGGCCGGCGTCGGGCCCGCTCGCGGCCTTGGCCCAGCAGGCCCTCGGCGCCCAGCGCCTGCTGGAGGCCGCGCGGGCGGCCGGCGATCCCCGGGTGCTGCTCCTCGTCCCGGCCGAGGTCTACGGGGCCGGCGGAGTCGAGGGGCCAGCGGTGCCGGTCGGCGCGCCCTTCGCGCCCGAGACCCCCGCCGCGGTGGCCGCCGCCGCCGCCGCCCAGCTCGGCCGCGCCGCCCACGCCCTGCATGGCCAGCCGGTGCTGATCGTCGTGGCTGACGCTCCCTTCGGCGCGGGGCAAGGGCCGGGCGCGCCCGTGGCGCGGTGGATCGCCGAGGCCTGGGCCCGTCGCCCGGTGTCGGCTGGCCCCGCCCGCCGCGGCTGGCTCCCGATCGACGCCCTGGCGGACGGCCTCTGCGCCGCGCTGCTCCGGGGGCGCCCCGGCGGCCTGCTCCACCTCGGCGCGCCAGAGCGTCGGTCCGATGGGGACGTCGCCGCGGCCATCCTCGAGATCCTGGGTCGATCGCCGGCCCTGCTCGCCCCGGCCGGGCCGGACGCCCCCTCGGGCGCGGCGCAGCTCAGCTCGGATGCGAGCGCCGCTCTATTGGATTGGCGCCCAGCGCGTCGTTTTGATGATGCGTTGGCCGAGGCAGTCGAGTGGGCGGTCGAGCACCGCGGCGCTTAGCGGGGCGCCGGCGCGGCGGTGGGGGCCCGGGGCAGGGCGGCCAGCAGGCGCTCCAGGTAGGGCCCGGCCTCGGCCGGGTAGCGCCGGGCGAGCGCTTGGGTGGGCGCCCGGAGGCGCTGCGCCAGCGCGGCCGCCAACGCCGGGGGCAGCGGGGCCTGCGGCGCGTCGTTGAACCGCTGCTGGGCGAGGCTCGCCACCGCGGCCGGGCGGAAGGGCACCCCGAAGAAGCCGCAGATCCGCTCCACCACCGCGAGGGGCGAGCGCTCCAGCTCTTCGTAAAAGAGCACCAACACACGATCCGGGCCAAAGGCCCCCTCCCAGGTGGCGAGCAGGCGCCAGTAGTCGCTCCAGGCCACCGCCTCTGGCGCGAGCACGCAGGCCTCCAGCGCCGGGCCATCGAGGGCGGACAGGCGCCCCGCCCGGTGCATCATCCGGGCCATCGACCACACCCGATCGATGGGATCGCGCAGCATCACGATGATCTTGGCGTCTGGGCACACCTCGCGGGCCCGCGCCGCCTGGGCCGGGCTGAGGCCGGTGTAGTTGGGGCTGACCTCGCCGGTCACCCGCGCCCCCGCCGGCGCGAACAGGCGGCGGTACCAAGCCACGTCCATGCGCTCCGCGAGGCAGAGCTCCGACCACCAGCGCATCGTCGGCAGATCGATCTTGCCGGCCTTCACCTGCAGGCTCATCTGGTGGTGCATGGCCTGGAACTTCCAGCTCAGGTTGGCGCCGGGGTCGGTGAAGTAGTCGATCTCTTTGAAGGGCGGCAGCCAAAAGCCAGGGTGGTGCGCGAGCACGGTGTGCAGCCAGGTGGTGCCGGCCTTCTGGGCGCCCACGCACAGCAGGTCAGGGCTGCGCGGCTGGCCCGGCAGGCGCAGCGCGGGCGCGACGGCTGCGGTGGGCACGGCGGGCACGGCGGGCATGGGGCCTCCGGGGCGCGCCGGACGGAGGTGGGGCGCGCGGAGCGACACGGTTAGCCCGCGACGATGACCGCCGACACCTCCGAGGCCCCCGCCGCAGCGCTGCCCCCACCGGCGGCCGCGGTGTCCTGTGTGGGA
>CANHON010000064.1 GCA_947462115.1 Deltaproteobacteria bacterium
ACCCTCGACACCACCATCGAGGCGCTGTTCATGGGCGTCCAGCACCTCTGCAACGACCAGGAGCGGCACGGCATCGTAGACACGCCGACCTGGATCGTGGACGGCCCCTGGTTCAGCGCTTGAGCGAGGCCTCCGCCCGGGGCCGCCAGCCCCACCGTGGCCGGGAGCGCCAGCCCACCCGCGGCGCCAAGGCCTGGCCCGCCGGGGTGAAGTCCTCGGCGCGGCGGTAGGCCTCCTGCAGGCCGTAGCCCTTGAGATCGGCCTCCGGGCGGGCGTTGTCACCGATGATCAGCGCCCAACGCTGGGCCGTGACCGCCGCCTTGAGCTCTCCCCGGCCGAAGTCGAGCGGGCCGTCCTTGTGGGTGATGTCCCAGAGCGCGATGAGGTGCGGGCCCGCCGCGTGGCCAGCCTGGACGGCGAGCCAGGGGCTGGACGGCACCCACACCGGCCCCGGCTCGGCCGCCAGCCGGGCCACCAGCGCCTCCCCGGCCTCCCGATCCCCCGGCCGCGGCGCTTTGTCGGCGGGCGACCACAGCCCCAGGCCGAGCTGCGCGCTGAGGGCGAGCGCGCCGAGGGCCGGCCCCCAGCCGCCGATCCAGCCCTCCGGGGCGGCCGCGCGGAGCCGGTGCAGGGCCAGCGCCCCGCCCACCGACAGGGCCCACAGCCCCGGGATCAACACGTTGACGAAGCCGCCGTGGTGCCCGCGCATCACCGCGCTCAAAACAACGGCCAGCGCGCCATTGGCGACCCAGAATCGGTCGCCCGGCGTCGCCGGCACCGGCCCGCCAGCCCGCAGGCTCAGGGCCAGGGCCAGCAAGCAGAGCGCCCCGACGGCCACCCCAGCGCCGACCACCAAGCCCAGCCACGGCCCCAGCGGCTCGGTGTTCGTCGGGCTCAGGGCCCCCGCCAGCGCCGCGCCCGCCAGGCCGACCGCGAGGGCGATGCCCCAGCCGCGCCGGCCCTCGGTCGGCAGCGAGAGCGCGCCCCGCCGCAACCGCAGCGTCAGCGCCCCCAGCAGCAGGGCACAGGGAAGGGGGAGCGCCGCCCCAAGCTCTTGAAAGGTCCCAGGGAAGACCCGAGTGCCCACCATGGGGTGCGCCGCCGGCACGCCGAGCAGGTAGGTCAAGAACAGCCCGTCGCCCTCCAGCTGCATGACCGCCAAGAAGGCGAGGGCCGGCAGCACGCTGGCCAGCCCGAAGCGCAGCCCGGCCGCGCGCCCTTGCTCGAGGCTGATCCACACGAGCATCGGCAGCCCGAAGGCGGCGGCGTTGTGCTTGGCCGCGAAGGCCGCCGCCAGCAGCAGCCCAGCCGGGACCGGGGCCCCCGCGCGCCCGAGGACCAGCGCCCAGCTGAGCAGCCCGATCGTCAGCCCGTCGGCCCGGACCAGGTCGAAAAAGGTCCCAGTGTCGTCATAGCCGCTGAGGAACAGCCCGGCGGCCGCCGCGGCGAGGCCCCAGCCGGCGCCCTCCCGCCGCACCGCCACCGCCGCCGCCGCCGCCGCCGCGAGCGAGCCCACCAGGCTGATCGCCCGGCCCAGCGGGTGGCTGACGCCGAAGATCGCCCCGAGTCCACCCAGCACATAGTGGTAGAGCGGCGGGTAGATGAAGGGCACAAAGTCGGCGGAGGGGCGCACGTAGAGCGGCTGCCCGTCCACCACCCGCTGGGCGTGCACCAACATGCCGCCCTCCATCCACTCCAGATCGAAGGGGTGGGGCATGCGCAGGGCCGCCGTGGCGAGCAGCAGCAGCAGCACGCCGAGGCTGAGGACGGCGGGCAGCCGATCGGCGCTGTTGGCCGACCAGCCGCTCACGCCCGGCCCATGGCGCGGAGCACCGCCGCCACCAGGGCTTCGACCTGCGCGTCGGGCTGCGGCCCGCCCGCGGGTCCGACTGGGGCCGCGGCCGTGGGGGCCGGCGCGGCGCAGGTGCAGGCGGCCGGCAGGTCCGCGCCCGGGGCGTCCGCCTTCAAAACAGCCTCAGGCGGGCCACCGTAGCGGTTGAGGCCGAGGCTCCGCAGCTTCACCGACTCCTCGGCCGGCAGCTCTTTGGCGCCGCCCAGATCCCGGGCCGCCTTGATGATCTTGGCGGTGTGCTCCAGCGTCTCCAGGTTGCAGAAGGCCCGCAGCAGGTCGGCGCCCAAGCACACCGCGCCGTGGCGATCCATCATCACGGCGTCGTGCGCCCGCAGGTAGGGCCGGAGCACCTCTGCGAGCGCCTCGGTCCCGGTGGTCCGGTAGGGCACCGTGGGCACGACCCCGAGCGTGAGCACCACCTCCGGCAGCACGCAGCGCGCGAGGCTCACGTCGGCGATGGTGAAGGCCACGGCGACGGGCGGGTGGGCGTGGACGACGGCGCCCACGTCGGGGCGCTCCTCGTAGGCCGCGAGGTGCATGCGCAGCTCGCTGGTGGGCTCGCCGAGGCCGCGGAGCTTCCGACCCGCCCGATCCACGACAATGAGGTCCTCATCGGTGATCAGGCCCTTGTGGCAGCCCGCGCGGGTGCACAAGAATTCCCCGCCCGGCAGCCGACAGCTCAGGTTGCCGTCCATCGCGACGAGCAGCCCCCGGTCGTAGCAGAGGTGGGCGACCCGGATCATCATCTGCCGTGCGGCGCGCTCGTGCATCGGGTCCCCTCAGCCGCGCTCGGCTTTGCGCTCGCGGCTCAACAAGGCGATCAGCGCCTGGTCGGCCGGCTTGTCGGCGTACAGCATCTGGTAGATCTCCTCGACGATCGGCATGGCCACGCCCGCCCGGAGCGCCAAGGCCCGGGCCGAGCGGGTGGTCAAGACCCCCTCCGCCACCTGCCCGAGCTCGGCGAGGATGGCGTCGAGCCGCCGACCTTGGCCGAGCGCGAGGCCCACCCGCCGGTTGCGGGACAGGTCGCCGGTGGCGGTGAGCACGAGGTCCCCCATGCCGGCGAGGCCGGCGAGGGTCAGCGGGTTCCCGCCCAGCGCGACGGCCAGCCGGGTGATCTCGGCGAGCCCGCGGGTGAGCAAGGCCGCCCGGGCGTTCAGGCCCGCGCCGAGGCCGTCGGCGACGCCCGCGGCGATGGCCACGATGTTCTTGAGCGCGCCCCCGAGCTCGGCGCCGATCACGTCATCGGTGGTGTAGGCGCGGAAGGCCCCGGCGTGCAGCGCCCGGCTCACCAGATCGCTGGCCGCGGGCGAGCGGCTCGCCACCACCACCGCCGTCGGCAGCCCCCGGGCCACCTCCGCCGCGAAGCTCGGGCCGGCCAAGAAGCAGAGCCGGTCGTGAAAGGCCACCGGCAGCACCTCGCGGAGCACCTCGGCCATGGTCTCCAGGCTCTCCTGCTCGATGCCCTTGGCCGCGCAGCAGATGACCGCGCCCTCCGGCAGCCGCGGGCCCAGCGCCTTCATCTCGGCGCGCACCGCGGTGCTCGGGATCACCACCATCACCAAAGAAGCGTCAGCCACGGCAAAATCAAGGTCGCCGGTGATGGTCAGGCCCGCGGGCAGCGGGACGCCCGGCAGGTACTGGCGGTTCTCCCGGCTGGCCTGGGTGGCCGCCGCCCGGTCGGCGCGGTGATCCCACTGCACCACGGTCTGCCCCGCCCGACAGAGCTGAATGGCCAGCGCCGTCCCCCAGGAGCCCGCGCCGATGACCGCAGCCTTCATCCCACCCTCCGCGGGTCGCCCAGCGGCGACCGTGCCGCGGCCTAACGGGTCTCTCCGTGGCGGGCGCGGCCCCACCGCCATAGCCGTCTATCGGCGCTGCTGCGGCACCCTCAGCGCCCATCCCCCGGCGAAGCCAAGGAGGCGCTGCCCATGACGAGCCCCGAGGAGCGGCCCCGCCCCCGTCGCTTCAACCTCATCCGCTCCTTCGCGCTCGCCGACTTCATCACCCTGGCCAACGCCTCCTGCGGCATGGCCAGCGTGCTCCTGTGCATCCACTACCTCGAGGCCGGCCACTACGGGCCCTACCTCGCCTGGGCCTTCGCCCTGCTGCCCCTGGCCCTGGTCTTCGACACCGCCGACGGCGCGGTGGCCCGGTGGCGGCGCGACAGCTCGCCCTACGGCGCCGACCTCGACTCCTTGGCCGACATCGTCAGCTTCGGCGTCGCGCCGGCGGTCGTGGGCTTCACCCTGGGTTTACGCGGGGTGTGGGACTCGATCATCCTCATCCTGTTCGTCTGCGCCGGCATCAGCCGCCTCGCGCGCTTCAACGCCACCGCCGCCAGCCTCACCGATGGCGAGACCGGAAAAGTCCGCTACTTCGAGGGCACGCCCATCCCCACCAGCCTCGCGGTGGTGCTGGTCTTCTTCGTCGCCTGGAAGCTCGACCGCACCGGCGATGACCTGCTGGGCGGCGTTTGGGACCTCGGCACCGGCGAGCTGCACCCCTTGGCCCTCCTCTACCTCCTGTCCGGCGCGGCCATGGTCAGCGAGCGGCTCCGCATCCCCAAGCCCTGAGCCCGCGGCCACGGGGGCGCGCCCCTCCGCTGCGCTCCGGGTCGGCCCTCCGCCGGGCTCGGCCCTTCGGCCTCGGTCGCTCCGCGACGGCCTTCGGCCCCCTCTGGCCGGCCTCGCGCGGGGCGCCGCCGGGGTGGCCTCAGTAGCCCGCCGGGCCCGGCCGCCAGGGCCACTCCAGCGCCTCGCCCACCGCCGGCAAGGGCGCGCTGACGTAGCCTTTGCCGTCCCAGCGCACGAGCTGGTAGCCCAGGTCGTCGAGAGAGCCCTCCGCCTCGATCCGCACGATCCGCGCGCCCCCGGTGGCGGCGTCGGCCGCCTCCACCCGAAACAGCAGGGCGCCGCGCCGGGACTCCATGCCCGCCGGCACCGGCGCGCCCCGGTACAGGCGCTCGAAGGGGCGGGCGGCCATCGCGGGCCCGAGGGCCTCGACCCGCAGCGCGCCCGCGGACAGGCGCTCGACCCGGTGGGCCCCGCCGCTGGCCGAGACGAGGTGCCAGGCCCCCTTGGGCTCCTGTCCGGCGAGGCGCGCCGCCGCCCGCATGTAGACCACCAGGGCCGGATCGGAGACGCCCACGAACAGCGCGCCCCCGCCCTCCGCCGCCGGCAGCCCCGCGGCCTGGGCCCGCCGGGCCACCCCCTCCGAGGCCCGCACGCCGAGGGAGAACAGCGGCCAGGACGCTGTTGCCCACAGGACGTGCACGAGGAGGATCGGCCAGGCCAGCCAGCCCCGGGCGCGCTCCAGCGGCCGCATCGGGCCGAGCTCCACCAAGGACCGCAGGCAGAACCGCAGGATCACCGCCACGAGCAGGTTCGCGCCGAGGCCGCCCACCAGGATGAGGCGGTTCTGGGGCACGGTGCTGAGGCTCGGCGCCAAGCTCAGCGCGTAGCCGAGGGCGCCCATGGCGGTCGCCCGGCGCTCATCGGCGCTCAGCCCGGCCCAGGCGCGCCCGGTCAGCACCGCGACCGCGAGCAGCAAGGTGCAGCCCTGCACGATCAAGGCGCCGCGAAGCTCCGGGGCCACCAGCAGCGCGTCCCCCGAGAGCAGGCCGAAGCCGTTGCTCGCCAGCACCGGGGCTGCGGCGGCAGCCTCGCGCAGCCAATGTCCGAGATCTTCGCGCGGATCGCGGTACCAGACCGTGCCGCGCACCGCCGCGCCCGAGCCGGCGTAGGCCCCGAGCCACAGCGCCGCGCTCAGCGCCGCCGGCCACAGCGCCTGCAGCCGCCCCCACACGCCGCCGCGCCCGTAGAACAGGGCCAGCGACAAGAGCACCGCCAGCCCGCCCACCCCGGCCTCGCCGGCCAGCAGCATCGCCGCGCTGCAGGCGAACAGGCCCAGCGCCGCGCCGCCCCCAGCGCCCCGGAGGCGGCTCAAGCCAAGGTGCGCCGCCCCGGCCGCGAAGGTGGCGGCCCACAGCGCGTTGCGGCTCGCGGCCCACAGCACCGGGATCACGTGGGCGTCGTCAATCACGTAGAGGAGCGCAGCACCCACCCCGAGCCAGCCCAGCCGGAGCCGCTGCAGCAGGGCCGCCGACAGCCCGGCGAGCAGGCCCACCCACAGCAGCGTGTGGAGGTGGCTGAGCGCCGCCCGACCGCCCCAGAGCGCGTGCTCGGCGAGGGCGATGAAGCTCGACAGCGGCCGCCAAAAGCAGACGGCCAGCTCTGGGTCGCTCCACCAGGGCAGCACGCCCGAGGCCTCCATCGCCGCCCGCTCGGCCGCGCCGCCCGGCACGAAGCAGAACAGCGAGGGCAGCCCGTAGCGGTCGCTCACGGCCCCCTGGATCGCCGGCCCGGCCGCCTCGCCGAGCTGGATGGCCAGCGCGTCCTGGTGCAGGTAGTCGTCGAGCATCCAGGGCGCGAACACCGTGGGCGAGGCCACCAAAATAGCGACGAGCACGGGAAAGCCAACCGCCTGCCTGCGGGTGGGCGGACCCCACGGCCAGGACAGCGGGGTCGTGCCCACCGGCGGGGCGGTCGGGCCCGGCTTCAGGGCGCCACCTCAAAGCGGACCAGCGTGCCGGTCGGCGGGAAGCTGCCCGCGGCTTGGCTGAGGCCGAGCTCGGTCTCCAAGAAGGCCGTCACCGACGTGGCGATCATCGGGTGGGCCTCCGCCGGGAGCAGGTAGGGCGGGTCGCAGTCGTCGTAGGTCGGCGCCCAGGTGCAGACATCCGAGTAGGTGTAGTGGCCGGCGTCCGCGAGCACGCCGAGCGCCTTGGGGCGGGCGCCGACCGCGGCGTAGAGGGGCTCCACCTGCCGCTCCAGCGTGGTGATGGTGTCCCGGCCCCCGCCCATCACGAAGGTCGGGACCGCCGAGCGGCCGAGCCCCGGCTCCAGCAGGTCGCGGCCAGCGGGCGTGAGGGCCACGGCGGCGAAGATCCGCTGATCGCCGAGATCCACCGCCGTTTGGTCCGGGTGGGCGGCGAAGTAGCCCGCCGCTTCGGGGCAGAGCCAGCCGTCCCGACCGGGCTCGGCACAGCTCGCCGCGACCTCGTCCCGGCGGAGCTCGCCCCCGGTGAGCGCCAGCGCGGTGTAGCCGCCGAAAGAGTGCCCAGCCACGGCATAGCCAGCGACCGGATCGACGCAGCCGTAGAGCGGCCCGTCGGCGGAGGCCAGCTCATCGAACAAGAAGTCCACCGTGTCGATGATGTCGCCCGGCCGGCGAAACACCAGCTCCTCCAGGCGGTCGTCGTCGTAGTCGAACAGCGTATTGCCGACGTGATCAGGCGCGATCACGATCCAGCCGCGGGCCGCGAGGTGCTCCGTGAGGAATACGCTCTGGTACCGGATCCCGCTGTTGCCGTGGCTGAAGGCGAGCACCGGGCGCAGCCGGTCACATGCGGGGAAAACGTCGTCCAGCGCGCCACCCTCGACGATGCCGTCGTAGCGGTGCAGCGAGCCGAGCGTGTCGGGGGCCGTGGGGTACCAGACCTGCACCGGCAGCGTGAGCCCGTCGCGGCTGGTCAGCGTGGTCTCGAAGGTCGCGGCCTTCCACGGCCCGGCCTCGCCGGTGGGCAGCCAGAGGGTCGGCTCCGGATCTCCGCCGGTGTCCCCGGCCTTTTCCTCAAGCCCGTCGCGGCGGTCGGCCTCGCAGCCCGCGAGCCCCGCCCCGAGCAGCCCGAGCATCCACCCCAACCGACGGCCCATGTGCACCTCGCCCGCCCGCTAACCCGCTGCGCCCAACGGCCGGGCCGACGGAACCGGACCGCGCCGACGCGGGCTACGTTTGGTCAGCGGCGCCGCGGCGCGCGCCCCGCATCCGCGCGGCGCAGCCGACGCCCAGGGAGCCCCATGTCCACGAAGCTGCCGCGCACGCCCGGCGCCTTCCGCCCCGCCCTGCTGGGCCTCGCCGTCGTTTTCGGCGCCGCCCCTGCCGCCCTGGCGCAGCCGGGCCCCGCCGGCCTCGAAGCCGGGGCCGACCCCCGCGGCCGCTGGCGCCTCGACATGACCGTGGTCACCGACGCGCACATCCCCGTGCTGGGCACGACCACCGCCCGCGCCCGGACCACCTTCTTGCTCGACATCAGCGGCGATGCCGGGGCCTACATCGCCACCACCGACCCCTGCCGGCTCCGGGTGGCCTCCAACCGGAGCTTCGCCACGACCCGCATCCCGCCGGCCTTCGAGACGGCCCTCAAGGGGCGCAATTCGCCGATGGACAGCGGCCTCGCCGCCGCGGGCGCGCCGATCCGCATCGACCTGCGCCCGCAGTACATGGGCTACGACCCGGCCCGGGCGTCGGCCACGCTCCCGGAAGAGCGGGATCATCCGGCGGTGATCGACTTCGAGCCCGACGGAGACCCGGGCGGCACCATCTTGCTCGACGCGCCCCTGTTCGGCGAGGTCGAGGTCTACATCATCCAGCGCGCCCACTCGGTGCTCGAGGGCACCTGGAAGGGCGCCGACCGCGCGGGCGGCCGGGCGAAGATCGTGGACTACGCCCAGCGCAACATCGGCGCGAGCAACCGCCTGTTCGCCGCCAACCCCACGATCAAGCCGGACTCCGCCCGATCCACCTGGTCGATGGTCCGGGTGGCCGCCGACACGAGCTGCGCGGACCTCTCCGGGGGGCTCAGCGCACCGGGCGATGACAAGGAGTTCGGCCGCTAGGGCCGGGCGCTCAGGGCTCCGTCAGCTCGTCCCAGGCCTCAAAATAGTCCACCCGACGGCGATCCAGGCTCGCCGGGCGCGCGCGGGGGCGGGCCCACTCCCGCAGGGCCTTGAGGTGGTCGTCCATCGTGATGGCCAGCGGGATCGTCTCGCGGGCGCTGTCGAGCAGGTGCTCGGTGCCCAGCGGCGACCGCTCGGCGAAGGCCGCGAACAAGCCGCTGACCACCACTTGCTCGAGCTCTGCCCCCGAAAAACGCTCGGTCTCCTCGGCCACCCGCACCAGATCGAAGCCCAGCGGGTCTCGGCCGCGCCGCCGCAGGTGGATCTCGAGCACGCTGAGGCGCTCGTGAACCCCCGGCAGGTCCACGAAGAAGATCTCGTCGAAGCGGCCTTTTCGCAG
Source organism: Deltaproteobacteria bacterium (assembly GCA_947462115.1). Classification (GTDB taxonomy): domain Bacteria; phylum Myxococcota_A; class UBA796; order UBA796; family UBA2385; genus JAEUKK01. The sequence goes on from CANHON010000064.1 coordinate 8,933, forward strand.
CAGCTCCGGCGGGAGGTGCCGGACGTCGTTGGCGGTCGAGACCACGAAGACCGGCTTCTTCTTCTCCTGCATCCAGGTCAAGAAGTAGCCGAAGGACTCGCCGCCGCTGCCCTCGTGGTCAAAGCCCTTCTCGATCTCGTCGATCCACAGCACGGCCGGCGCCAAGGACTCGGCGATCTTCACCGTCTCCCGCAGGCTCTGGGCTTGGTCGGCGCCGGTGCTCCCAAAAACCGCCGCGACGTCCAGGCGAAGCAGCGGGAGGCGCCACATGTCGGCGACCGCCTTGGCCATCAACGACTTGCCACAGCCCTGCACGCCGAGCAAGAAGACGCCCCGGGGCTCGGGCAGGCCAAATTGACGTGCAGCGTGGTCAAAACCGGCCGCCCGCTGCTCCAGCCAGCGCTTGAGGTTCTCCATGCCGCCGACCTCGTTGGCCGCGCCGCCCCCCTCCCAGAGCTCCAGGTAGCGAGAGCGGCGGATCACCCGACGCTTCTCTTCGATCAGCGCCGCCAGATCGGGCTCGGAGAAGCCGCCGCCGCCGATGAGGATGCGGGCGAACAGCCGCTTGATCTCCTCTTCGGTCAGCCCGAGGGCGCCCCGCACGAAGCGGTCGAGGCGCTCCGGCGGGAGCCGCAGATCCTGGTGCTTGATCAAGGCGCCGAGCAGCCCGCTGACCTCGGCGGCGTCGGGCAGCGGCAGGTCGATGCTGATGAGATCTTTGGAGAGCTCCACCGGCTGCACCGGCACGGGCCCAAGCAGCACCACGAGCTGGCGGCGGGGCCCGGCGACCCGGGCGAGGTCGCGCAGCAGCCGCACCACCTCGGCGTCGTCCACGTGGGCGTGCAGGTCCCGCAGCAGGAGCACCGCCGGGGCCGTCTGCTGCAGCAAGCGCACCAGCGCGGCCTTCGCGGTCGCTGTGCCCGCGACCGGCCCGGGCGGCCCGACGAGGCCGTCGGTGCGGCTCCAGCTCCACAGCTCCACCCCGAGCTGCTGGGCGGTGCGCTCCACCAGCCGCTCCCCGCGCAGCTCCTCGAAGGTCAGCAGCTGCACCAGCGGGTAGCGAGCGCGGCCGAGCAGGGCGAGCTGCTGGGGCAGGTCCAACGACAAGGGCGCTCCTTTGACGTGCTACACGTGATCGGCGAACTGATCTTGGTGGTGGTGGAACACCGAGTAGCCCACCAGCAGAGAGAACAGCGCCATCACCGCCACCACGATGAAATTGTGGGGATGGGGCAGCGTGTGGTGCAAGACCAGCTCCCGGTAGACGCCGACGAGGTGCGCCAGCGGGTTGAGCTGCATCATGAGCCCAAACCGCGGCGGGTAGGCGTCGGGGGCGTAGAAGACCGGCGTGACGAACATCCAGAGCAGCAGGCCCGCCTTGACGACGTGCACGGTGTCCTTGAAGTAGACGTTGACCGTGGCCAAGAACATCCCGGCGCCGAGCACAAAAGCGGCCTGCAACAACAACATCGGTGGCACGAGCAGCATGTGCCAGCTCAGGCCCTCGCCGGTGAACAGCAGCACCGCCGCGGCCAAGACGCCCATCCGAATGATCTGGTTGAGGACCGCCGCGGTCACTACGTAGCCAGGCAGCGCGACCGCGTGGAAGTTCACCTTTTTGATGAGGTGCCCGTGGTCGGTGATGGCCGTCGTGGCGCGGGTCAGGCCCTCTTGCACGCCAAACCAGGTGACCATCCCGCAGAACAGGAACAGCGCGTAGTGCGACAGCCCCCCGTCGCTGCTGGCGAGGTCCCGGTCGGTGCGCAGCCCCAACACTACATGAAAAACAAAGGTATAGGTGGCGAGCTCCAGGAGCGGGGTCACGACCGTCCAGAAGAAGCCGATGCTGCTGCCGACGTACTTCTGCTTGAGATCGTTGACGACGAAGGCCCAGACGAGCTGGCGGTGCCGCCACAGCTCACCGATGCCCCCCGACGCGTGCCCAGGCTCAGGCTCGGGGCCCACCTCACGAACGGTCTGCGCGGGCAGCGGCAGCTTCGGCATGGGCAGCGGGGTCAAGGCGGGCTCTGTGCAGCGGGGGCGGTGGGTTCAAGGCGCAGCGGGGCGCGGCACTTTAGGGCAAGAAGCGCGCGCGCTCCTCGGGCTTGGGGAGCCGGCAGGCCTCCAGCGTCCCGAACAGACGGTAGCGCAGCTTGGCGACGATGCGGTACCCGAGATCGCCCAGCGCGCTCGGAAGCCACACCAGCGCGCTGATCGGCGCATACCAGCCGCCGATGTGCCCCGCGAGCCGGAACACCGCCCGCGAGTGCCACCACAGGCGCTCGCCGTCGCCCAGCCGCTCCACGAGGATGACGCTGTCGAGGTCGGCCGGGAGCTCGGGGTGGCGCGCCCGGATGCGCTCGGCGGTCTCGCCCTGCAGCGGCGCGAAGTGAAGCCGACCGCGCGGATCGTGGTCGAGCAGCCACTGCACCGTATGGTCGCAGAGCCCGCAGACGCCGTCGTAGAGCACCAAGGCGGAGACGCCGTCGGGGAGCGGACCGGGCCCGCTCATGCCGCCACGCCCGTCGTCCCCTCGCCGAGGGGGCGCAGGGGCCGGCACATCTCTTGGATGACTGGCATGTGCGGCTCCAGCTCGTCGGAGGTCCAGCGCATGGCCCGAACGACGCTGTGCACGTCGGGCACGAGGTTCAGCGGGCTCAGCCGCCGCTCCAGCTGGAAGTAGAAGTTCGCGAACGGCAGGTTGGCCTTGACGTTGGGGCGGACGAGCTGCTGCAGGGGCAGCCAGCCGAGGCTCGAGGGCTGCGGCGCGAAGCAGTCCAGCGCCAGCACATAGGGGTTGCGGCGGCCGAGCCGGCCCTGCATCGCCGCCATCCACAGGGGCCGGGCCGGCAGGTTGTTCACCAGGCCGCCCTCGGTGAGCCGGGTGATGCCCCACTCCCCATACAGGCTGTCCAGCAGCAGCTTGGCGCGCAGATCATCGCGGATCACGTCGTAGTGGATGACCCCGGTGACCGCCGACGAGAAGCCGGCGGCGTCGAGCACGTCGGCGTCCATGGTCAGCTCATCGGCGCCGAAAATGCACTCCCGCAGCGCGTCGGGCCGCACCAGCAGCTCCTTCCACACGCCCACGAGCCGGGACAGCCGCCGGAGCTGGGTGGCCCGAAAGACCAAGCCCGGCCGCACGGCGTCGTCCATAAAGTGCTCGTAGTAGCTGAGATCGTGGCGAAGGGCGTCCATGGTGATGCCGGTGGTCACCACGAGCAGCGGGATCTCCATGTCGCGGAAGGTGGTGGCCCGGCCGTCCGCGGTCTGGAACAGGTTGCCGAGGGCCGCCCGGAGGTAGAGGCGCAGGGTGGCGGGGATGCCGTAGCGGCTCTCCATCTCCAGGACGCGAAAGATGTTGTTCCAGCTCAGCTGTCGCGCGGCCGCGACCAGGGTGGCGCCGTCAAAAACCCGGTGGCGCGCCCGGAACATGCTGATGAGGGAGCCCATCGAGGTCCCGGCCAACATCTCGGGCTGCAGGCCCTTTCGGTGCAGCAGCCGGAAGGCGCCGGCGTATCCGTAGCCGCTGCCCCCGCCGCCGCCCGAGGCGACCACGAGCTGCCGGGTCGTGACCTCGGCCTCCAGGCTCTCGCGGTCCAGCCGGGTCGTGCCGAGCAGGCCCTGCCGGAGCGCTCGGGTGGCGCGCACGAGCGCCGGCAGCTCGCGGACGGCGCCCCACAGCGTCGGATCGCCGGACTGCAGGTGCGGCTCCAGCGCGCTGAGCACCCGCCAGCGGTGCGCGACCAAACCCTCGCTGACGTCAATGTCCTCGCCCGAGGCGCTGCGCACCCAGCCGAGCTTGGCGAAGTTGAGCACGTAGCGGAGGCCGTCCACCAGCTCCGCCGAGACCTCCCCCGGGCGCGCGAGGTGGCGGCGGACGACCTCGGCCTCGAGATCCTCAAAGGGCTTGCGGGGGGCGAACAGGGCGGCGACGTCCACTTCATCCTCGGCGGTCAGGTGGGTCGCGGGACAGGGCCGCCGCGCGGGTGCGGGCGGCGACGGGCCGCCGCGGCGCCCGCCACAGCCCGTGGGCTAACCCAGCCGATCCGGCGCGTCCGCGGGGGGCGCCGGGAGGCTGAGCGCCCCGAGCAGCCCGTCCAGGTCGTTGAGCTGGGGCCAGTGCGCCCGGAGCAGCCCGGCCGGCTGGCGCGCCCGCACCGGCGTCCAGTCCGCCGGGAGGAGCGCCCGCACCTCATCGAGCAAGAAGCGCCGGCCGATGAGGACGACCGCGCCGCGATCCTCGGGCCTCCGCACCACCCGGCCCGCGGCCTGGACCACCCGTGACAGCCCGGGGACCAGCCAGGCATAGCGCCGCCCCTCCCCGTAGCGGTCCTCGTACCAGGCCTCGAGCAGCCGCCGCTGGGCGGTGGCGGCGGGCAGCCCCGGGCCGACGATGATCGCGCCCAGCAGGGCATCTCCGGGCAGGTCAACGCCCTCGGCGAAGGCGCCCCCGAGCACCGCGAGCAGCACCTGCCGACCGCCGGCCCGGAGCGCCCCGAGCATCGCGGCCCGGCCCTCATCCCCTTGGAGGGGCGACTGGCGGAGCACGGGGCGCAGGCCGAGCTGCAGCAGGGGCGCGACGTCGTCGAGGAACTGAAAGCTCGGGAAGAAGACCGCCACGTTGCCCGGCACCGCGAGGGCGGCCTCGGAGATCAGCGCCGCCGTGGCCGCCCGATCGCGCTCCCGTCGCTTGTGCTCGGTGGAGACCTGCGGGCAGACCAGCACCCGCAGGTGCTCCGGCAAGAACGGCGACGGCAGGCTCAGGCTCGGGGCCCGCGCCGGCTCGAGGCCCAGCAGATCCACGTAGAAGCGGCTCGGGCTCAGCGTCGCCGACATGCAGACCGCGCCGCCGAGCTCGGCGAAGGCCGGGCCGAGGCTGCGGCTCGGGTCGCGGCAGAAGAGCTGAAGACCCGGCAGAACGCCATCCTCAGCGACCCGCCGCCACATGCACAGGGTCTCGGGGCCGGCGCGCTCCAGGGCCGAGCGCAGGCGCAGCACCGCCCGCGCGAGCTCCACCCAGGGGTCCGCTTGGCCGAGGGCGCCCAGCGCCGCCCAGAGCAGCGCCCGATCCAGCGCGAGGCCCTCGAAGCGCTCAGCGTGGCCGCGCACCTCCCGCAGGCTGAGGCCATCGTCGATGGAGACAGCGCGCAGCACGCCATCTTCGACGGTGGCGAGCCCTGCCTCCAGCCACTGCCGCAGGTCCTCGGCGGCGGCGCGGAAGGGTCGGTGGGGCGCGCTCTCGGCGGGATCGGCCCGCAGCGCGGCGTCCACGGCGGCGAGGCTGAGCGCGGGCGAGCCAAAACCCATCGCTCGATCGGGGAGCTGGTGCGCCTCATCGACGATGACCAGCCAATTGTCGGGCTCTGCCCAGAGCTCGGCGCTCCGGCTCGCGGGGTCGAAAACGTGGTTCATGTCGCCGATGACGACGTCCGCCTGCCGCATGAGCTCCTGGGCGAGCCCGTGCGGGCAGACCTCCGCCGCCGCCCCGAGCTCCCGCACCGCCTCGCCGCTGGGCAGCCCGGGGGGCGTCCGCTGGAGCGCCGGCACCCGAGGCTCGGCCTCCGCGCCAAAAGCCCGCCGCACCAGGCGCTCTGCCTTCACCTTGTCGTAGAAGCCGCGGGAGAAGCGGCAGGCCTCGGGCTGACAGGCGAGCCGGTCGTTGAGGCACACCTTCTCCCGGGCCCGCAGGGTGACGGCCCGCAGCGGCAGCCCCGCCGAGGCGAGGGCCGCGAGGGTCTGCTCGGCCATCTGCTGCTGGGTGGTGCGCATGGTGGCGAAAAAGACCCGCTGGCCGGTGATCGCCGCGCGCCGCAGCGCCGCCGTCAAGGCCGCGGCGGTCTTTCCGTGCCCGGTCGGGGCCTCGACCAGCAGGGTCTCGCCGCTGGCCAGGGCCGCCTCTGCCGCGCCGAGCAGCTCGGCTTGGCCCGGCCGCAGCTCGGGGTGCGGGAAGGGCACCGGCAGGCCGCGGCGGCGGCGGGCCCAGTCGATGCGCTCCTCTCGCTCGGCGATCAGGGCGTCCAGCAGGCCCATCAGCCACGGTCCAGTGCCGGGGTCGGCAGGCACGCTGAGCACCCGTTGGCTGCCGTCGAGGAGCGAGCACAGCACGAGCCGACCCACGAGCCGATCGCGCGGGAGCACCCGGCCCGCGAGGTCGCCGGTCGCGAGCAGGTACAGGTAGAGCTGCACCTGAAGCGCCCAGTCCGGCAGCTCGTCGAGGCGGACCAGGGCCAGGGCGGGGCCCGGGAGGGTGCTGCTTTTGACCTCCTCGACCACCCAGTGCTCCCCTTCTTGGCTGAGCCCGTCGAGCCGACCGGTGAGCGTCACCTCCCATCCCCGCACCAGAACGCGGCGCTGCAGCGTGCGCTCCGCCTCAAAGTCGGCGACCGACGCGCCCCGCTCCGCCGCCCAGCGCTGGTGGAGCTGCTGACCGGCCGCCATGCGCTGCCGCGCGCCCCAGGCCACGCTGAGGCGCAGGTCCCCGCGGCGCGGCGCCACCTCCAACAGCTGGTGCACGCCAAGGCTCAGGGTGCGCTCGGCGTCATCGAAGCGGAGGCGCGTCCCCCGCGCCCGACCGGCGACGCTCACCCGCCGTCCGCGGGGGCCTCGGCGCGCACGTAGAGGCCGTAGTCGCCCTCCCGGAGCAGCACCGAGGCCCCCGGCGACAAGCGGCGCGGCCCGCTGCCCGGGGCCAGCTCGACCACCGCACCGTCCAGCAGCGTCGCGGAGCCCTCGAGGCTGGGGCCGGGATCAACCATCAGCACGCCATCTTCGCCGAAGCGCACCCAGCCGCCGCGGGCGACCGCGCGCTGGCCCGGGCTGAGCTGGCCGCCCGCGCGCCACTCCGAGCGGCGCCGGACCCAGACCTCCGCGGGCTTCGGCGCCGGCGCCTCGGCGATCTCCTCCCCGAGGTCAAAGTCGCTGAGCGCGACGGCGGCGACCTCGGCCGGGAGGGCCGCGGCGGTGAAGCTCTCCTCTTCGTCGGCCGGACGGCCGGCGGGGGCCACGGGCGGCGGGGCCGGCGCCGGCACCGGGCCGGGCGCGGGCACCGGGGCGCTCGCCCGCGGCGGCGCTG
>CANHON010000065.1 GCA_947462115.1 Deltaproteobacteria bacterium
ACGCCCATCCTCAACCGGCCCCAGGTCGGCATCCTCGGCATGCACGCCATCAAGGATCGCCCGATCGCCGTGAACGGCCAGGTGGTCATTCGCCCGATGATGTACCTCGCGCTGTCCTACGACCACCGCATCATCGACGGCCGCGAGGCGGTCAGCTTCCTGGTGCGGGTCAAGGAGCTCGTCGAGAACCCCGAGCGCATCCTGCTCGAGGTCTGAGCCGGGCGCACCCCAGCGGGGTGGGCGAGGGGCGGGGTCGCCGCCTGCGCTAAGCTCTGGCCCGGCGCCGGAGCGGCGCGCGGCGGCAGGTCCGCGAGGGGAGAGTGGCCTTGGACATCAGCGACATCTGCAAGGCCGCCGTCCGGCGCGGCGCCTCGGACATCCACCTCAAGGTGGGCCTGCCGCCGATGGTGCGCGTGCACGGCGAGCTGCAGGCCATCGCCGGCGCGGAGGAGCTGAGCACCGAGGCCATCGGCCGCATGGCCTGGGAGATGATGACCGAGGGCCAGCGGGCGAAGTTCAAGGCCGACAACGACATTGACCTCAGCCACGAGATCCCCGGGCTTGGGCGCTTCCGGGTCAATGTGTTCCGTCAGCGCAAGGCGCTCGGCATGGTGCTGCGGGCGATCCCGAGCGTGGTGCGCAGCCTCGACGAGCTGCACCTGCCGGAGGTGCTCAAGGAGATCGCCGCCTACCCGCGCGGCCTCGTGCTGGTCACGGGCACGACGGGCTCCGGCAAAAGCACCACCCTCGCGGCGCTGATCGAGGAGATCAACCGGACCTGCGCCCACCACATCATCACCATCGAAGACCCGATCGAGTTCGCGTTCCGGGACCGGCGCAGCGTGATCAACCAGCGGGAGGTCGGGGTGGACTCGCGCAGCTTCGCGACGGCCCTGCGCGCCGCGCTGCGACAGGACCCCGACGCGGTGCTGGTCGGCGAGCTGCGCGACCGCGAGACCATGGAGATCGCGCTGCAGGCCGCCGAGACCGGTCACCTCGTGCTCAGCACCCTGCACACCCTCGACGCCGCCGAGACCGTGAACCGGGTCATCGGCTTCTTTGAGCCGCACCACCAGCAGCAGGTGCGCATGCAGCTCTCCTCGACCTTGCGGGCGGTGCTGTCGCAGCGCCTCATCCCGGCCAAGGCGGGCGGCCGGGTGGCGGCGGTCGAGGTGATGATCAACACCGGCTCGGTGGCCGAGTGCATCAGCGACCCCAAGCGCACGCGCGAGATCACCGACCACATCGCGCAAGGCAGCCGGGTCTACGGCACCCAGACCTTCGATCAGTCGGTCTACCGGCTGCTGCAGGCCGGCGTCATCGAAGAGCGGGACGCGCTGCGCTCCGTCAACAACCCCGATGAGCTCGCGCTGCGCCTGCGGGGCGTCTCGGACGAGGACTGGGGCTAAGGGGCCCGTGCAGGAAGGCGTTGCCACGCCGCGCGGCCCCCCATAGGCGGGGCGGCCTGGCGCGCTCCGTGCAGTCGCGCGGCCGTCGCCCTGCCCCGGAGTATCGTCGTGAAGGCCAGTGAGATCCGCAGCCGCTTCCTCCAGTTCTTTGCGAGCGAGGGCCACGCGGTGGTCGATAGCTCCAGCCTCGTGCCGAGCAACGACCCCACGTTGTTCTTCACGAACGCCGGCATGGTGCAGTTCAAGGACGTCTTCACCGGCCAAGACGCCCGCAGCTACAGCCGCGCCGTCACCGTCCAGAAGTGCCTGCGGGTCAGCGGCAAGCACAACGATCTGGAGAACGTCGGCCGCACGCCGCGGCACCACACCTTGTTCGAGATGCTCGGCAACTTCTCCTTCGGCGACTACTTCAAGGTCGAGGCGATCGCCTTCGCTTGGCGCTTCCTCACGGTCGAGCTGGGCGTCGATCCGAGCCGGCTGTGGGTCACCGTCTACGAGCAGGACGACGAGGCCTTGGAGATGTGGCTGGCGCAGGGCGTGCCGGCGGAGCGCATCCAAAAGCTGGGCGAGAAGGACAACTTCTGGTCGATGGGGGACACCGGCCCCTGCGGCCCCTGCTCCGAGATCCACTACGATCACGGCGAGGCCTTCGGGCCCGGCGGCGGGCCCGCCACCGAGAGCACCCGCTACGTCGAGATCTGGAACCTCGTCTTCATGCAGTTCGACCGCAGCAAGGACGGCACGCTGAGCCCCCTGCCGCGCCCGTCGATCGACACCGGCATGGGCCTGGAGCGCATCGCGGCCGTAATGCAGGGCCGGTACAGCAACTACGACACCGACTGCTTCACGCCGATCATGGAGGCGGTCGCCCGCCAAGCCGGCGTGGCCTACGGCGAAGGCGGCGAGCGCGACGTCGCGGTGCGGGTCATCGCCGACCACGCGCGGGCCGCGGCCTTCCTCATCGGGGACGGCGTGATGCCCTCCAACGAGGAGCGCGGCTATGTGCTGCGGCGGATCATGCGCCGAGCCATCCGGTATGGCGTCAAGCTCGGCCTCAAAGAGGCCTTTTTCTACAAGGCGGCCTTGGCGGTCATCGAGCACCTCGGCGAGGCCTACCCCGACCTGCGCGAGCGCCGGGGCTTCATCGAGGAGGTGGTGCGCAGCGAAGAGGAGCGCTTCTCCGAGACGCTGGAGAAGGGCTTGAGCCTGCTGGAGGGCGCTTTCGCCGCGCTCAGCCCCGGCCAAGCGCTGGCCGGCGACGTCGCCTTCCGCCTCTACGACACCTACGGCTTCCCCCTCGACCTGACGGAGCTCATCGCGGAGGAGCGCGGCTTCGTCGTGGATCGTTCCGGCTACGACGCCGCCATGCACGCCCAGAAGGCCGCCGGCCGCGCCGCCTGGAAGGGCAGCGGGGAGGCCGCGGTCGATGGCACCTGGCGCCGGCTGGGCGGTCAGGGCCTGAGCTCGACCTTCGTGGGCTACGCCGAAGACGCCTGCAGCAGCGCCGCTCTGGCCATCGTGGTCGCGGGCGAGGAGCGCCAGGCCATCCACGAAGGTGAAGTCGGGCAGGTTGTTTTCGCGAAGACCCCCTTCTATGGCGAGAGCGGCGGCCAGGCGGGCGACACCGGCCGGCTGAGCGCCCCGCGCCTCGACGCGGTGGTCGAAGACGCCCAGAAGCCCACCGGCAGCTTCGTCGTCCATACGGTTCGGGTGCGGGAGGGCGCGCTGCGCCTCGGTGAGCTCGTCGAGCTGCACATCGACGGCGGCCGTCGCGCCCGCACGCGGCTCAACCACACCGCCACCCACCTGCTGCACGCCGCGCTGCGTCAGGTGCTGGGCGAGCACGTCACCCAGAAGGGCTCGCTGGTCGGCCCCGACCGGCTGCGCTTCGACTTCGCCCACCACAAGGCGATGAGCGCCGACGAGCTCCGCCTCGTGGAAGACATCGTCTTCGAGCAGATCCTCGCGAACCAAGCGGTCGGCGTGCGGGAGTCGAGCATCGCCGATGCGCGGGCCGCGGGCGCGATGGCGCTGTTCGGCGAGAAGTACGGCGAGGTGGTGCGCGTGGTCGATGTTCCGGGCTTCTCGGTGGAGCTCTGCGGCGGCACCCACGCCGGCCGCACCGGCGACATCGGCTTCTTCCGGGTGCTGTCCGAGGCGGGCGTCGCCGCGGGCGTGCGGCGCATCGAGGCCCTGACCGGCCCGGGCGCCTTCTCCTGGACCCGGGAGCGCGACGAGCTGCTGCGGAGCACCGCCGCCGCCCTCAAGACCTCGCCCGAGCAGGTGATGGACGCGGTGGAGCGGCTCAGCGACGAGCGCCGCCGCCTCGACAAGGAGCTCGCGGTGCTCAAGGTCGAGCTGGCCCGGGCCCGCGCCGGTGACCTGTTGTCCCAAGCCCGCGAGATCGACGGCGTGAAGGTGCTGGCCGCCGAGTTCTTCGGCGACGCCAAGGCCCTGCGCGAAGAGGCCGACCGGCTGCGGGACCAGCTCGGCAGCGCGCTGGTGGTGCTGGCGGCCCGTGGCGAGGACGCGGTCCAGATCATCGTCACCGTCAGTAAAGACCTCGCGGGCAAGCGGTTCCACGCCGGCAACATCGTCAAGCAGCTGGCGGGCTTGCTCGGCGGCGGCGGCGGCGGGCGGCCGGACATGGCGCAGGCCGGCGGCAAGAACCCCGAGGCGGTGCCCGAGGCGCTGGCCCAGGTCTTCGTCATCGCCGGCGCCTGAACGGGCTTGTTCGCCGTGCTCCGATGTGCGTAGGATCCTGCGCTCCTGTCTGAATGGGCGCGCAGGCGGCTGCGCAGCCGTGCCCCGACGGGCGGTGCCTCCCGATCGATCTCCATCGGGGCGCCGCTCTGCCCGGTGGCGCGCGCCTTGCAGGAGCGGTCGTCCCCCGTGGAGGTTCTCATGACCGCGCTCGCGCCGATCTACCGCCTGCCGGACGAGCGCTACGCCGTCGTCTTGAACGCCAACGCCGGGCGGGTCACCGAGCGGTTGACCGCCGCCATCCGCGGCGTGGTCCCGGCGGACCGGGTGTTCTTGACCCAGAGCCCCGAGCACGCCCGCGAGGTGCTGGAGCGCTGCGTCGAGAACGACGTGCACACCATCTTCGCCGGCGGTGGCGACGGCACCATCGTCGGTGTGATCAACGCGCTGGAGGCCATTCGGCGCACCCACGACTTTGTGCCGGAGGTGGGCGTGCTGCGCCTCGGCACCGGCAACGCCCTGGCCCACTGGCTCGGCAGCGGCGGCCCGGTGGCCGACCTCGAGGGCTGGCGCAGCGGCGCGGTGCACCGCTCCTTGCCGGTGCAGATGGTGGAGGCGGAGGGCACCTTGTTCCCCTTCGGCGGCCTCGGCTACGACGCGGCCGTGCTCAATGACTACAACCGCCTCAAGAAGGCGGCCCGCGGGCGGTGGTGGCGGCCCCTGACTTTTGGCTTGGCGGGCTACCTGCTCGCCGCTTTCACCCGCACCATCCCCAACTTTTTGATGCGGGACGCGCCGCGGGTGCGCATCACGAACCTGGGCCGGCCGGCCACCCGCCTCGACGAGCGCGGCCGCGAGCTCGGGCCGCCCATCCCCACCGGGGGCGTGCTCTACGAGGGGCCCGCCGGCGTCGTGGGCTGCGCGACGACCCCGATGTATGGCTATGGCATGCGGATGTTCCCGTGGGCGGCCGCTCGGGCAGGTCGGTTTCAGCTCCGGGTGCTGAACATGTCGGCCTTGTCGGCCGCCGCCAACCTGGGCCCGGCGTGGCGCGGCAACCTCGTTCACCCCGGTCGCCATGATTTTCATGTGGATCGGGTGCGGGCGGTGTTCGACGGGGCGATGCCCTACCAGATCGGCGGCGAAGCGCAGGGCTACCGCCGGGAGGTGGTGTTTGGGCTGAGCGCCAACGTGGTGCGCTTGGTGTCGCGGGCCCGCTGAAGGGCCGGGCGCGGCGGAGGGGCCCTCGGCGTGGATCGCGGGTGACCACGCCGAGGGACCGAGGGCTCAGTCGTCGGCGCCGTCGTCCCCTTCGGAGGAGACGGTCTTGACCACCCCGTTGCCGCCGGCCGCGCGGCGCCGGATCTCGGCCTCCATCGCGGTGCGGGCCGCCTCGTGCTCATCCAGCCAGCGGATGGCGCTCTCCCGGCCTTGGCCGACGCGCTCGTCGCCCACCGAGTACCAGGAGCCGCTGCGGCTGATGAGGCCGAGCTCCATGCCCATGTCGACCATCTCGCCGGTCATCGACACGCCCTTGCCGTACATGATGTCGAACTCGACCTGGCGGAAGGGCGGGGCCAGCTTGTTCTTGACCACCTTGACGCGCGTGCGGTTGCCGACCACCTCCGCGCCGTTTTTGATCGCGCCGATGCGCCGGATGTCGAGGCGCACCGAGGCGTAGAACTTGAGCGCGTTGCCGCCCGAGGTGGTCTCGGGGCTGCCGAAGACCACGCCGATCTTCTGCCGCAGCTGGTTGATGAACACCATGCAGCAGTTGGACTTGTGGATGGCGGCGGTGAGCTTGCGGAGGGCCTGGCTCATGAGGCGGGCCTGGGCGCCAGGCGCGGAGTCGCCCATCTCGCCCTCGAGCTCGGCGCGGGGCACCAGCGCGGCCACCGAGTCGATGACCACGATGTCCACGGCGTTGGAGCGGACCAGGGTCTCGGCGATCTCCAGGGCCTGCTCGCCGGAGTCCGGCTGGGAGATGAGCAGCTCCTCGGTCTTCACGCCGAGCGCGCGGGCGTAGTTGATGTCGAGGGCGTGCTCCGCGTCGATGAACGCTGCGATGCCGCCGCCCTTTTGGCACTGCGCCACCGTCTGGAGGGCGATGGTGGTCTTGCCGGAGGACTCCGGGCCGTAGATCTCGATCACCCGGCCTTGGGGCAGGCCGCCGATGCCCAGCGCGAGGTCAACGCTGAGGCTGCCGGTGCTGTAGGTGCTGATCGCGACGTGGGCCTCTTCGCCCATGCGCATGACGGCGCCCTTGCCGAACTGGCGCTCGATGGTCTTGACGGCGGCTTCGAGGGCCTTGGCGCGTGCGGGATCGATCGGCATGGGGGACTCCTGATGCGCCCGGGCGGGCGGCGGGTGAGCGGACATTTATTGGCTGCGCCGAGGGGGACGATCGCGGCGCTGGGTCGATGAACGCTCATACAGTATGCTGGGATGTTCACCATGGCAAGGGGTTGTTGCGGACATAGAATGTCCACGCGCAAGCCATTGATTATATTGCCCTACCGCTGGGTGAGGGCCCCGAGCGCGGCGAGGAGCTTGCGGTGCAGGCCGCCGAAGCCCCCGTTTGACAGAACAGCCACCACGTCCCCCGGGCAAGCGTTGGCTGCGACGAGCCGCGCGATCTCCTCGGCCCCCTCCTCGGCCTCGGCGGTGGGGCTGCTCCCCTGTCCCCACACGAAGGCCTCGTCGCCGCGGGCGCGGAGCGCGGCCACCAGGGCCTCCGCCGAGAAGCGCTCCGCTTCGGGGATCCGCTCCAGATCGCGCGGCGGGGCGATCACCACGAGATCCGCGGCGCCGAAGGCCTCGGCATAGGCGTCCTGAAAGACGTTGCGGCGGCTGGTGTTGCTGCGGGGCTCGAAGATCGCCCACAGGCGGCGGGCGCCGAAGCGCAGGCGCAGCGCGTCGAGGGTGAGGCGCACGGCGGTGGGGTGGTGCGCGAAGTCGTCGATGACCGACACGCCCGCCCGCTCGCCGATGAGCTCCTGCCGGCGCTTGATCCCCTTGAAGCTGAGGAAGCCCGGCGCGAGCTCGGCCGCGGTCAAGCCCTCGCGGGCCAGCGCGGCCACCGCCGCCACCTGGTTGTAGAGGTTGTGCTCGCCGACCAAGGGCGTCTCGAAGGTGCCGAAGACTCGCCCCTCATGCAGCACCGAGAAGCGCATCAAGCCGGTGCTGGTGTCCATGCCCTCGATGCGGCCGTCCCAGTCCTGGCCGGGGCCGTAGCGGCGGAGCTCGGCCTTGGCGGTGCTCGCGACCGAGGCCACCACATCATCGTCCCAGCGGGCCACCACGCAGCCGTCTTCGGGCACGAGCGGCATCAAGCGCAAGAACGACTCCTTGCAGTGCTCGAGGTCCCGGTAGATGTCGGCGTGGTCGAACTCGACGCTGGTGAGGATGACGGTCTTGGGCCGATAGTGCAGGAACTTCGGGCCCTTGTCGAAGAAGGCCGTGTCGTACTCATCGCCCTCGATGACGAAGGCCCCGCCGCCGCCCCGGCGCGCCGTGCGGTCGAAGTTGCTGGCCACGCCGCCGATCAGGAAGCCGGGGTCGCGCCCGGCGGCCTCCAGCAGCCAAGCGGTGAGCGCGGTGGTGGTGGTCTTGCCGTGGGTGCCCGCCACCACGATGTTTTGGCGGCCCTCCAAGAAGGCGGCGCCCAGCAGGCCGGGGAAGCTCAGGTAGGGGATGTCGGAGGCGAGCAGGGCCTCGGCCTCGGGGTAGCTCGCGCGAACGACGTTGCCGACGACGACCAGATCGGGCTTGGGGTCGAGGTTCTCGGCGCGGTAGCCCTCCATCACGGTGATGCCGAGCTGCTCGAGGTAGGTCGACATCGGCGGGTAGACCCGCTGTCCGTCCGAGCCGGTCACGGTGTAGCCGGCGTCGGCGAGCATGCCGGCCAGCGCGGCCATGGCGGTGCCGCCGATGCCCATGACGTGGACGTGGCGCAGGTTCTCGGGAAGGGAGTGGACGAGGGGCACGGGGCGCTCCAAGGTGCGAAGGTCGGCGGTCGAGGGGGGGAAGGACGACAGGTGGAGAGATCCGGCGGTGTGCGGTCCGGGTGCGGCTTCAGCCCTCGGTGGGGTCCAGCGGCGCCCCGCCGCGCAGGGCCGCCGCGACCGGGCCGCGGAGCTCCGGGGGGCAGCGCGGGTCGACCGCGAGGCGCTGAAGGTCTTGCAGCTCGTCAATGTCGTAGCAGAGGGGCAGGGTGTGCACCGGGAGCCCGGCCGCCGCGCACCGGGCGGAGGTCTCGGCGTAGACCGCGGGGGTGGACCAGGGCACGCCGTCAAACAGCGCGGCGGCGCGGGCGGCCCAGGCCATCGGGTCGTCGGCCTCGATGGAGATGGTCCAGTAGCCGCCATCTTCGCTGGGGCCGAGGGCGACCGGGTCAGGCGCGCCCAGGCCCTCCCGCAGCCAGTCCGCCGCGGCGGTGGGGCAGTCGGTGCCGAGGAACAGGGTGCGCCGGGCGCCTCCCCAGGCCAAGCGGAGCCGGTCGCCGAGCGCTTCGCCGCGCTGCGGGGTGACGCGCGCCCCCAACGCCCGGAGGCTGAGCGCGAAGATGCCGTCCAGGTCGCCATCCAGCGCGACCCTCACCGGCGCGCCCGCCCCGAGCGCCCAGCGCACCGTGTGGGCGGCGAGGGCGCGGTGCAGGCCGGCGGCGGCCTCGGCGCCCACGGCGGCGGCGAGGCGGGTCTTCACCCGACCGGGCCGCGGATCTTTGGTGAGGATCACGATCTCGGCGGCGCGCGGGGACATGGACCTCCGGTCGGCCGGCAGGGCGAGGCGGCGCCGGCTTATCCCGTGGGGTCGGCCGGGGCCTTCAGCGGTAGCGCCACACGCTGCGGATGATCTTGTTTCCGGCGGCGAAGGTGCCGCGGACCGTGCCGCTGATCTTGGAGGTGCCCACGCGGTCGCGGTAGGGGCTCGGCAGCTCCACCACCCGAAGGCCGCGCTGCACGGCCTTCATCTGCATCTCGACGTTCCAGCCATAGCTCCGGTCTTCGAGCGCGAGCCGGCGCCAGGCCGCGGCCGTCATCGCGCGCAGCGGGCCCATGTCGGCGAAGCGGCGGCCGGTGGCCCAGGCCATCAGGGTGGTGGCGAGGCGGTTCCCCCAGCGCTGGTGCGGGAAAAGAGCGCTGGGCAGGGCCAAGTCCGTGCGGTCGCTCAGGACGAGGTCGGCCTCGCCGCGGAGCAGCGGACCCAGGATCAGCGGAAGGCGCGCCGGGTCATCCGAGAGATCGGCGTCCACCACCGCGATGATCTCGGCGCCTTGGGCCAGCGCCCACTGCGCGCCGGTGAAGACCGCCTGGCCATAGCCCCGCCTCGGCTCGGGGATCACGTGGGCGCCAGCGCTCCGCGCGCGGTCGGCGGTCCCGTCGGTGCTGCCGTTGTCCACGACCACCGCCCAGCCGACCGAGGGGAGCGCTTCCAAGACGGCGGCGATGGATCCGACTTCGTTGAGGGCAGGCGTGACGGTGGCGACGGTGGGGTAGCTGGACGCGGGCATCGGCGTGCCTATCCCCCGGCGGCGCGCCCGACCCCCGCGGTGGCGCGGCGCCGCGACGCTCCGGGTTAGGCCTGCGACGGTCGCGCCGCTCCGGCGTCTGTGGGCCTCCCGCGCCCCGCCGCGCGCCTCCCCCATCCTCCGCAGGACGCGAGATGCAAGCACCCAAGTTCGTCCAAAACGCTGTCCTGTGCGCTGTGTTGGGCTCGCTGTCGGGTGTGCTGGCGCTGCCGGGCCTGGGCCACTGGGCCGCGGAGGCCCGGGCGGCGGCCAACCCCTTCCGGGTGGAGGTCGAGGCCCCCGCGGGTCTGGTCGCCGGGGCATCGGGGGTGCTGCGCGTGGTGGTGCTGGTCCCCGAGGGCTTTCATGTCTACCGCGACATGATGCACGTCGAGGTCGTCGATCCCGCGGGCCTCAGCTGGGGCGCCCCGAGCTTCCCGGTGGGCTTGCAGACGCCGGACCCCGCCAACCCCAGCGCCATGCGGGAGGTCTACGACACCAACGTGGTGGTCGAGATCCCTGTCAAGGCGGGCGCCGCGGTCGGGCCGATGAACGCCCGGGTCGAGGTCAAGTACCAAGGCTGCAAAAAGGCCCTCTGCTACATGCCGGCCACGGAGCTGGTGGACGTGGTGGTGCCGGTCGGGGCCGCCGGCGGCGCGGGCCGGCCCAAGGGGGCGCGCGGGGCTGCGGTTGAGCCCGCTGGGGCGCCCGCGGTCGAGGCGGTGGACAGCGGGCCGCCGAGCTGGCGCGCGGGGGCCTTGGTTAGCGGCGGGCACGGGGGTGCGCCGGCGGCCGCGCCGAGCTGGGCCGGGCTGCCGGCCTCGGCCACCGTCGAAAAGACGGATGCCGAGGGTAAAAAGCACCCGGTCGTGGCCCGGTTGGTGGCCGACGCCGCGCCCGCCGCGCCGGGCCAGCCGGTGCGCCTCGGCGTGCACCTGACGATGGACCCTGGCTGGCACACCTATTGGAAGACCCCGGGCGACATTGGCCTCCCCACCGAGGTGACCTGGAAGCTGCCCGAGGGGTGGAGCGCGAGCCCCTTCGGCTTCCCGCTGCCGCACCGCTACGATGTCTCCGGCATCATCAGCTACGGCTATGAAGACCAGGTGATGTTTTTCAGCGAGGTGATGGTGCCGCCGGGCACGCCCGCGGGGGAGCTGCGGATCGGCGCGGAGGTGCGCTGGCTGGTCTGCGAGGCCATGTGCATCCCCGGCGAGGCCACCCTGGAGCTGCCCGTTCAGATCGGCGCCGCCGCGGCGCCTTCGCCCTGGGCCCCGCTGTTTGAGCGCAGCGCCGCCACGCTGCCGGCCGTGGGGACGGCCACCGGCGCGGCCACCGAGGGCCCGGTGGAGGGCCTGCGCCTCGAGAGCGGCCTCTCGGTCAGCGCGGTGAGCCCCAACAGCCCGTTTCAGCTCGTGCTCCACCTCCTGCTGGAGTCTGGCGCCCTGGAGGCGGCGGTCGAGGCGGGCAGCTGGCCGGCGTTCACGCCGATCTTGCCGCGCTCGGTGTTCTTGACCTCGGTGAAGCTCGAGCGCAGCGAGCAGGGCGGCCTCCTCGTGCGCATGGAGGGCGAGGGCCTGGAGGCCGATCCGCTGCCCGTGGGCGAGCGCATCGGCGGGCTGTTTCAGGTCCGGGTGAACGGGGCCCCCAAACAGGTCGAGATGACCGTCCCCATGCCCTTTGCCGCGACCGGCGCGCCGGCCGAGAGCCCCCTGCTGGCGCTGCGCGGGACCCCCTTGGTCGCCCCGGCCGCGGCGGCCCCGGACGCAGCGGGGGCCCCGGCGGTCGCCGCGGCGGCCCCGGCGCCCGCGCCCTTGCCCCCGGCCGAGGACGCCGGCTTCTTGTCGATGCTGCTGCTCGCCTTTCTCGGGGGCGGCATCCTCAACATCATGCCCTGCGTGCTGCCCGTCCTGACCCTCAAGATGTTCAGCCTGGTCGAGCAACGCGACATGGACGCACGGCGGCGGGCCCAGGCAGGCCTCGTCTACGGGGCCGGTGTGGTCGCCTCCTTCTTGGCGCTGGCGGGCGTGGTCATCGGCGCCAAGGCCATCTTCGGCGAGTCCTTGGGCTGGGGCAGCCAGTTCCAGTACCCCGAGTACGTGCTTGCGCTGACGGTCATCGTCTTCGTGTTCGGCCTGTCCTTGTTCGGCGTTTTTGAGGTCCCTGCCTTCGGCGCCAACGAGGCCGCCCAGGCCAGCGAGAAGGGCGGGATGGTCGGCTACTTCCTCACGGGTGTGTTCACCACCCTGCTCGCCACGCCCTGCAGCGCGCCCCTGCTCGGCTCGGCGATGGGCTTCGCCTTCACCCTGCCGCCCGTCGGCGTGCTGCTGTTCTTTGGGGTCGCCGGCCTCGGCTTGGCCCTGCCCTTCGTGATCGTGGCGCTGGTGCCGGCCGTGATGCGCTTCTTGCCGCGGCCCGGCGCCTGGATGGAGACCTTCAAGCACCTGATGGGCTTCTCCTTGATGGCGACCACCGTGTGGCTGCTGGACGTGCTGGGCGGCCTGTTGGGGCGGGACGGCCTCACCGGCGTCACCACCTTCTTGCTGGCGCTGGGCGTGGCGGCCTGGGCGGTCGGTCGCTTCGGCGGGCCCATCGAGTCCACGGGTCGGCAGCTCGGCGTGCTGCTCGGCGCGGTGGCGGTCTCGGCCGCCGTGGGCTTCAAGGTGCTCGATCTCGCGCCGCCCCCGGAGCCCGCCGCGCTGGCCGCCGCGCCCGCCGCCGGGGCGCTCGACTACACCCACGAGGTGCCCTGGGTCGCCTTCAACGAGGCCAACGTTGAAAAATACGCTGGCGAGGTTGTTTTCATCGACTTCACCGCCGACTGGTGCCTGACCTGCAAGGTCAACGAGAAGACCGTCATCGAGCAGCCGGGCACCCGGGCCGGCATGTCCGCGCTCGGCGTCGTGCCCCTCAAGGCCGACTGGACCCGCCGCGACCCGACCATCTCGGCGTGGCTGCAGCGCTATGGCCGCGCCGGCGTGCCCTTCTACCTGATCCTCCCCAAAGACCGCAGCAAGGCTGCGATCCCGCTGGGAGAGGTGCTCACCCAGCAGGGGCTGCTCGACGCGCTCAAGGCCGCCGGCACCTGAGCACCCCCGGCGGCCCGCCGCGCGGCGTACACTCCTGCCCCGACCTCCGGAGGCTCCATGTCAGGGTCCGATCCCAGCTCGAACAGCAGCGCGCGAAACCGTCCAGGGCGCGGCTTTGACCCCTTGTCGAGCCTCTTTGAGCCGCCGGACCCGGGCTTCGACGGCCTGCCGGCCGCCAAGGCCCCCGCCGACGCCGCCGCGCCGACCCCGCAGCGGGTGACGGCGCCGGAGCTCACCGACAGCACCTTCCGGGCGCCGCCGGACGTGGCCGCGCCGCAGCAAGCCGAGCTGCCCGCCGAGGCCCCCGCAGCCCCGGAGCCGCCGCCCGCGCCCACCGGGCCCGCCTTCGCGCTGGATCGCGCCGCGATCGCCCAGGCCGTCGCCAAGGCGGCGATGGCGAAGGCGGGGATCTCCTCGACGTCCGCGGCCAAGCCGGCAGCCGCGCCCGCCCCGGTGAAGCCCGCCGCCCCCGCTGCGGCCGCGCCCGCCCCGGTCGCCCCGGCCCCCAAGCCCAAGGTCCGCGGGGCCAGCGCCCCGATGCCGCGCAGCAGCCGCCCGATGTCGGCCTTGGACGCCGCCCGCGCCGCCGCCGCCGCCGAGGAGGCCGCCCGCGCCGACCTGGCCAGCGCCCCCCGCAGCCCGCCGCCTGCCCCTCCCAGCGCGCCGGCGTCCGCCTCGCCGGTCCGCGCCGCGCCTGCCCCCGCCGCCGCGCCGCCGCAAGTCTCCGCGTTGCCCGTCTCCGCGGCCCCCGCACCGTCGCCCGTCACCGCGGCCCCCGCACCGTCGCCCGTCACCGCGGCCGCCGTCACCGCGGCCCCCGTCTCCGCGGCCCCCGTCTCCGCGGCCCCCGTGGCGATGCTGTCGGTTGAAGGCAGCGTGCAGCAGGCCCTCCTCAGCCTCGGGACGGAGCTCGCGGTGCCGGTGGCGGGGGCGGTGGCCCTCCGCACGAGCCCGGTGCTCAGCGCCCTCTGGAAGTCGCACCGCCTGCGGGGCTTGGCCGAGGGTGACCTTGTGCTCGCCGCTTTCGCCGTCCGGCTGCTCGCGGGCCTCGAGGGCAGCCCCGAGGGCGCCGTCGCGCTGGCCGCGGTGGGCGCGCCGGGCGCCGAGCTGCTCGCCCTCGTGGATCGGCGCGGCGGGCTGCTCCTCGCCGTCTGCCCCAACGCCCGCAGCTACCTCGCGGCCACCGGCCTCAGCCTGGGCTGAAGTCGGGCCGGGGCGGGGCGCTGAGCCCGAGGCCGGCGGCCTGCAGGGCGGCTTGGGCCTCCGGGGACTCCGTCAGGTACCGGGCGAGCTCCAGCGCCTCCGCGCGGTGGGGCGCGGTGCGCAGCAGGGCGAGGTCGACCCGGGCCCGGGTGGTCGGGCTGTGCGGCCAGTCGGTGATGGTGAGGGTGGTCGTGGCGCCCACCGCTTCGCTGCGCCGCAAGATCGCCGCCTCGGTCCGGCCGGAGACCAGGGCGGCGATGGCGCTGGGCCCGTCGGCGGGCTGGCTCAAGTGCTCGCGCACGCCGCTCCACAGGCCCGCTTCGGTGAGCGCGGCCCGTCCGACGCGGCCGGTCCAGCCGCCCTCGGGCAGCGCGACCCGGAGGGGGTTCGGACGGGCGAGGTCGATGGGGTGGCGCACCGGCCGCTCGGGCTGGGCGCGGGTGACGATGACCAGCGGGTCGTCGAACAGCGGCCAGGTCTCGCTGGGGTTGACGTGCCCATCGGTGATGAGGTCGGTGAGCCACCGGGGCTCGGCGGAGATGTACAGGTCGCCCGGCGCACCGCCGTTGACCTGCCGGGTGATGCGCTCCGGGCTGTCTTCAGCGAGCTGCACCTTCATCCCGCTGCGCTCGGTCCACGCCTCGGTCAGCGGCGCCAGCAGGCCGGCCATGCCGCTCGGGCACAGCAGGGCCACCCGCGGCTCGCGGTGCCGCTCGGGCGCGCAGGCCGCGGCGACGAGGAGAAATAGGCCCGCCGCAAGGGTGTGGAGGCCGAAGGATCCGGGCTGCCTCATGCTCGCCGCCTCATGCTCGCCGCCTCACGGTCGCCGCTCCAAGTAGGCGACGAGGATCAGGGCCGACCACAGCCGGCGCCGGTGGTCGCGCTGGCCGCGCTCGTGCTCCCCAATGACGCGCTGCAGGGTCTCTTGGGGGATCCAGTCGGCCAGGCGCTGGGGGAGGCGGTGCAGCAGCCCGCGGGCCGGGCCCCGCAGCCAGGGGCCGATGGGGGTGCCGAAGCCCTTCTTTTTCCGGTGAACGGTCGCCTCAGGCAGCAGGCCCGCCATCGCCGCCCGCAGCACCCGCTTGCCCTCCCGGCCCCGCACCTTGTGGCCGAGGCCGATGTCGGCGGCGAGCTGAACGACGCTGTGGTCGAGGAAGGGGCTCCGCACCTCGACCCCGTGCGCCATGCTGGCCCGATCGACCTTCACGAGCACGCCCTCGGGCAGGTACAGCCGCTGGTCGATGTAGAGTGCGCGGGCGCCGCGATCGGCGGGGGCCTCGGCGGCCACCGCGTCCACCGCCGCCCACACCGAAGGGCCGGCCTCGAGCTCCTCGGGCGCCCAGGCGCCCATCCACCGCTGGTGCTGGCGGGCCCACGGCAGGCCCAGGCCCGAGGCCAGCGCCTTGGCCTGAAAGTCCAGCGAGACGCCGTCGTAGCGGACCGGCAGGCGCGCGGTCAGCCGGCGGAGCGCGCCCGCGACCGGCTGGAGCAGGGGCGCGAGCTGGTGCGCGAAGACCGTGGGGTAGCCGCCGAACAGCTCGTCGGCGCCGTCCCCCGACAGCGCGCAGCGGAAGCCAGCCGCCCGGAGTCCCTCGAACAACCGCCAGGCGCCCACCAAGGAGGAGTCCGCCAGCGGCTCGTCCATGTGGGCGGCGATCTTGGCGAGGGTCGGCTCGAGATCAGCGGCCTGCAGGGTGATCTCGTGGTGGTGGGTGCCGAGCGTGTCGGCGGTCTGCCGCGCCAGGTCGGCCTCGTCGAAGCCGGGCCCCTCCACCCGCACGGTGAAGCTGTGCAGGCCAGGCCGGCGGGAGGTCGCCAAGGCGGCCACAGCGCTGGAGTCGAGGCCGCCGCTGAGCAGAATGGCGCAGGGCACGTCCGCTTCGAGGCGCTGCCCCACCGAGACATCCAGACAGCCGCGCAGGCTTTTGGCCCAGCGGCCGAGGTCGCCCGCCTCGCCGACCTCCGGCAGGGGCCAGGACCACCAGCGCCGCTGCGTCCGCCCGCTGGCGTCGAGGGTCA
>CANHON010000066.1 GCA_947462115.1 Deltaproteobacteria bacterium
GCGCTCCGAGGCTGGGAATGAGCGGCTGCGTGGACTGGCACTCGAGCAGGCGGCGCCCTTCCTCCCCGGGGGCCGGCTGCGGGTCGAGGGCCTCGAGACCGACCTGTTCACCGGCCTCGCGCTGCGGGGCGTCTCGCTCGAAGACACCACCGGGCGGCCCTTGCTCCGCTTCGACGCGCTGCGCTTGCGCTACGACCTGCGGGGCGCGCCCGACAAGCGCCTCGTGATCGAAGAGCTCGCGCTCATCCACCCGACCATCGACCTGACGGTGCTCCCCACCGGCCAGCTCGACCTGCTCGCGGCCCTGGGCCTCCCGGTGGAGTCCCCGCCCGAGCCGGCCCCGGCGAGCCCCGCGCCCTACATCGACATCCCCGCCGACATTGACGTGCAGGACGTCAACATCGACGGGCTGCGGCTGCGCTACCGCGACCCGAACGATCCCGCCCACCCCGTCGACATGGCCCTCGACGGGCTCTCCTTGCGGGGGGCGGTGCGGGTGGCCGGCCGGCGCGCCGACCTCCGCGGGCTCGCGCTGCGGCTGGACGGCGCCAGCGGGCTCGGCGCCGCGCTGCCCCTCCCGGTGAGCCTCGCGGCCGACCTCGCCTACGACGCCGGGGAGGTGCAGGTCTCGCGCATGGAGCTGGTGGCCCACGACACCACCGTGCAGCTCAGCGGCGCGATCCACACGGTCGAGGCGGATGACCGCAGCTTCGACCTCGCGCTGCGGGCGCCGCGCCTCGCCGAGGCCGACATCGACGCGCTGGCGGCCCAAGACGTGCTGCTCGGAGATCTCGCCCTCGAGGCCCAGGTCCGCGGCCCGCTCTCCGCCCTGCATGTGGCGGGCGCGGTGCAGACCCCGGGCGGCCCCCTCCAGATTGACGCGACCATCGACGCCCTCGCCGATGTGCTGGGCTGGCGCTTCGCGGTGGCGACCGGCGGCCTCGACGTGCACCGGGTGACGCCGCTCGTGACCGCCCCGGTGCACCTCAACCTGGAGCTGGACGCCGACGGAAAAGGCGTCGGGCCGCTGGAGGCCATCGAGGCCACGGTTCGGCTGCGCGCGCGGGACCAGGTCGTCTACGGCGAGCCGCTGTCGTTGCTCAGCCTCGACGGCAGCCTCAGCCGCGGCTCGTTCACGCTCCAGGGCCTCGAAGCCGCGCACCCCGCCGGCCGCGTCCGTGCCCGCGGGGTCATCGAGCCGCTCGCCGAGCGCGCCACCCTGACCTCGGTCCGCGCCGATCTGCCCAACCTCGGCGCCTTGTCCCGCTTTGGCGTGCGCGGGCTCAAGGGCCGCGCCGGCTTTGAGGGCCGGGTGGCGGTGGAGGGCTGGGGCGGCGACGGCGAGGCGCAGGTCGAAGGTGACGTGCAGGTCGATGGTTTCGCGTACCAGGACGCCGTGACGCTCCAGCGGCTCGACGGGCCCTTGTCGGCCACCTACGGCCTGAAGAGCGGCCGGGTCAAGGCCTCGGGCGACACCCGGCTGCAGGGCCTCCACAGCCCCGGCGCCGACGTCGCCGGCCTCGGCCTCGGCTGGGCGGCCACGGTGAACGGGGGCGTGGTCGAGGTCGAGACCCGCGTGGCGCTCACCGAGCTCACCGTGGGCGAAGGCGCGCTGACCATCGAGCGCATCGACACCAGCGGCGACGAGCTCCTCCGGGGCGGCGTCGATCGCAGCGGAGAGCCCTGGGCCACGGGCGCGCTGTCGATGAGCCGGATGCTGCTCGGCACCGCGCGCTACCCCGCGGAAGGCGGCGCGATCGGCTTCGCCCTCCGTGACCCCGACGGCGACGCGGCGGCCGGAAAGCAGCTGGTGCTGGAGTTTGAGCTGGAGCGGGGCCTCGACGCGCCGATGTTCGGCGGAAAGGTCCAGGGGGATCTGCTGACCGGCGAGTGGCGCATCGACGACCTCCTGCTCGATCCGACCGGCGAGCACCCCATGCGCGCCACCGAGCCCGTCACCTTGCGGCTCGTCGAAGGCGGCGCCCGCGACGTCGTGCTGCACATCGACAGCGAGGTCGGCTCCGTCAATTTCGACGGCGATCTGGTGCCCGACACCCGCGACGGCACAAACTTCAAGGGCAGCCTCCAGGACGTCGATCTCGCGTGGTTCGCTCGGGTGTTCCAGCTTTTTGTGGCCGCGCCCGAGGGGGGCGTGAGCCCGGTGGAGGGCATGTCGGGCCTCGCCTCGATGGACGTGGAGCTGCACGACGCCGGCGGCGCGATGTCCGGCGATCTGGTGCTCGCGCTGCGCGACGTGAGCTACCCCAACTACGCCCAGAACCTCGTGGTGGACGCTGAGATCCACGGCCCGATCATCCGCCCGGAATTGACCGCCCGGGTGGCGGGCCCCGACGGGCTGCTCGCGGCCGGCGACGGCGAGCTGCCGCTGGCCTGGATCGAGGGCCGGCCCCAGCTCGACTGCGCGGCGGAGGTGCGGCTGGAGGCCCTGCTGGCCCCGGGCCCCTTGCCGCGCTTTCGGAAGGTCTTCCCCCAGGCCGACGCGCCTGACGTCGATCTCAGCGCGGCGATCAAGGCGTCCGGCGCCGCCTGCGACCCCGACATCGGCCTCGTGGCCGCCGGCACCGCCCCGCTCGGCCGCAACGGCGAGCGGCTGCGGGTCGACCTCTCGGTGCACCGGGAGCACGGCGATCTGGTGCTCGAGGGCGCGGTCGAAGAGTCCCTCCAGCGGCGCCTGCAGATCACCGGCACGGCCAGCACCGAGCTCGAGGCCTTGTTCGCGGGCCTCTTCGGCGGGCAGCCCATGCCCCAGCTGGAGGTCAGCAGCTTTGTCAAGGACATCAACCTGTCGGTGGTGCCGCTGAACGTGCCGCTGAGCGCGCTCGGCCCCTACGCCTCGCTGCCGCGCGGCATCTCGGGGCGGGTCGCCGGCGGCCTGAACATCGCGGGGCCGCCGCTGCGCCCGTTGATGAGCGGCGGTTTGGTGTGGGTCGAGGGCCAGGTGGGCCGCGTGGGCGTCGATCAGGCCGTGGTCACCTTGCTCCCCACCGAGGGCGGCTACGCCCTGACCGGCGCCGCGGCCTTCTCCGAGGGGGGCCAGGTGTCGGTCGATGGCGCCATCCCGCTGATCCTCGATCTGGCGCGGGGCGCCGACCAAGATCTCAGCCGGGACGGTTTTTTGGTGCGGATGGAGGGCTCGGGCGTGCCGCTGGCCGCCTCGGAGGGCTTGGTGGAGGGCCTCGGCGACGCGGCGGGTCGGCTGCAGTTGCTCGGCACCGTCGATGGCACGCTGGCGGCGCCCCTCCCGCACCTGCAGCTGCGCCTCACCGAGGGCGCGATCTCATCCGAGGCCACGGGCGTTCGCTATGACGCGGTGGACGTCGATCTCGGGCTGGAGTCCGACCGGATCGAGCTGCGCCACGTCGGCCTGCGGTCCACCCCGCGCCAGGGCCTCGCCAGCGAGCTGCGCCAGGGTCAGCTCGATCTGAGCGGGAAAATCGCGTTGAAGGACTGGGCGCCCGTCGCCACCGACCTCAAGCTGGACGCCGACGGCTTCTGGCTGAGCGCCACCAACCAGGCCCAGCTCCGGGTCAACAGCAAGATCACCGTGAAGGGCGACTTTCCGGCCCTCGCGGTCAAGGGCAAGGTCGAGGTCACCGAGGGCCGGATCACCCTCGCTGACGATGTTTTCCTGGAGTCGAGCGATCTGGCCATCGACCCGCGCCTCGCCATCACCCGAAAGGAGGAGGACGAGGAGCAGATCGCCCGACGCGGCGTGCGGCAGGTGGGGGCCTCGGCCTGGGAGTCCTTCGACATCGCGCTGAAGATCGACCTGCACAGTGGTCTGCGCTTGATCGCCGACATCCCGACCTACGCCGACGCCGGGGCGGCGGCCGCCAAGCTGTCCACCGCGGCGGTGGATCTGGAGCTGAATTCGCCCGAGCTGCTCCTCGGCGTCAAGGGCGGGGCGCCGAGCCTCTCGGGCGTGGTCGAGCTGCCCCGGGGCACCGTCGGCATCATGGGCAGCAGCTTCGACCTGACCGGCGGGACCTTGTCCTTCCTCGGGGCCGACTACGCCAACCCGCAGCTCGACATCAAGGCGGTGCGGCACACCGGCGCCTATGGCGACGTGGCGGCGGCGATCTCCGGCTCGGTCGATGAGATGGCCATCGCGTTTCAGTCCGACGACTACCCCGACCAGACCGACATCGTATCGATCCTGTTGTTCGGAAAGCCGGCGTCGGAGCTGGCAGAGTCCGAAGGTCAGGCCGGCGCGGCCATGCTCACCTCGGCCCTGGCGATGGCGGCCGGCAACTCGGTGAGCCGGGCCTTCGGCGCCTCCTTCTTGCGCCAGGTCGAGTTCGACGGCGAGGCGGTCCGGGTCGGCCTGCCCTTGTCCGACAAGACGCTCCTGTCCTTGGAGCGCCACATGACCACCGACGACGAAGACAACGTCTTCGCCGTCTCTTTGGAGTGGTTGATCACCCGCCGCATGTACGCCGAGATGGTCACCGGCGACAAGGGCCAGTCCTCCGCCGACGTCTACATGCGCTGGCGGTTCTGACCGGGGCGCCGGTCGGCGCTCAGGCGGGGCGCAGGGTGATGAGGTCGATCTGCGGCGGGCAGCCGGCGCGGAGCGGGGCGATGCTCCAGCCGAGGCCGGGGCTCACGTAGAGCTGGCTGGACCCCTCGCGGTACCATCCGGCGACCCAGCGACCGGTGCCCTTGGGCAGCCACAGCGCGCCGAGGCCGGGGAGGCGGACCTGGCCGCCGTGGCTGTGGCCGGCGAGCACCAGCGGGATCTGCGGGCGGGCGATGCGCGGGAAGGTGTCGGGGCAGTGGCTGAGGACGACGGTGGGCGTGGCGCCGTCGGCCCGCTCCAGCAGCGACCAGTCGGCCGTTCCGGCCAGGGCGTCGTCGAGGCCGATGAGCTGCAGGCCGGCGGCCTCGACCCGCTCATTGTGGAGCAGGCGGATGCCCGCCGCGGCGAGGCGCTCCGACCAGGCGGGCCCGCCGGCGCCGCACCAGTGCTCCCAGTTGCCCCGGATCGCGAAGGTGCCGAGCGCCCCGCGGGGGCAGGCCGCGGCGAAGCGCCCCCAGGCCTCGGCGCTCCAGCCGTGCGTGACGAGATCACCGGTCAGCAGCACCAGATCGGCGGCGGGCGCCTCGGCCAAGAAGGCGCAGAGGCCATCGAGCCAGGGCCCGAGCCCGCGCACGTGCACGTCGGTGATGTGCAGCAGGCGCAGCTCGGCGCGGAGGCCCGCGACCGGGAGCTCGTGGCGGACCACACGGAAGGCCCCAGCTTGGTTGCCGGGCGCGCCGGGCGTGTCGGCCAGGGTGCCGCCGGGCGCGGGCGCGATGGGCTGCCGACCGGCGGCCGGGAGCACGGCGCCGCGGGCGATGCCCTTGGACAGGCCGACGAGGCGGCGGAGCTTGGCGCGGGCGCTCATGGGGCGGGGGCCTCCGGGGCGGCGCGGCCCGGCGGGGGCGCGGCGGCCAGCCCATCGAGGTAGCGGCGCGCGGCCGCGGCGTCGATGTCTGGCGTGATCACGAGCACGGCCCGGGCCTCGGCGCACAGGGCCTCGGCCTCGGCTTGGGCGGCGGCGTCGAGGGCGGGGCGCACGAGGAGCTCCGGCGGGCCGGTCGGCGCGGGGCCCGGGCCGTTGGGCCGCACCAGCAGCCCGCGCACCGCGCCGTGGCGCACCTGGCTGGCCCAGGTCTGGGGCGGGCGCTGGGGCGGCGGCAGGGCCGAGGGCTGGGGCTCGGCGCAGCCGAAGAGCAGCATCAAAATGGTCAGCTGGAGGGTGTTCATCGCGCGACCCACCGGAGGTGCACCAAGGCCTCGAGGTTGCCGCTGCGCGCCCCCCGGAGGCTCGAATCGACGGTGCCCAGCACCTCAAAGCCGGCCTCGACGGCCTCTCCGAGCACCTTCTCGATGATGGCCGCCCGCTGGAGGGGATCGGCGACGAGGCCACCGGGCTCGAGCCCTTCGCCTTCGGCCTCGAACTGCGGCTTGATGAGCAGCACCGCCTCGCCGCCGCCGGCCAGCAGGGCCGCGACCGCCGGCAGCACGAGGCGCAGGCCGATGAACGAGAGGTCGCCCACCACGAGGTCGATGGGCTCGGGCAAGGCGCGGAGCGCGCGGGCGTTGGTGCGGTCCATGACCACCACCCGCGGATCGCAGCGCAGCCGCCACGCGAGCTGGCCATAGCCGACGTCCACGGCGAAGACCCGGGCCGCCCCGCGCTGCAGCAGGCAGTCGGTGAAGCCGCCGGTGGAGGCGCCGAGGTCGGCGGCGGCGCGGCCGGACGGCGCCACCCCGAAGTGATCGAGTGCGCCGGCGAGCTTCAGGCCGCCCCGGCTCACATAGGGCATGGCCTCGCCGCGCAGCCGCAGGCGGGCGGTGGGCGCGGTGGGCGTGCCTGGCTTGTCGGCCGGGCGGTCGTCCACCAGCAGCTCGCCGGCGAGGATGCGCTTGCCAGCCTCTTCTTGGGTCTGGGCCAGCCCCTGCTCCACCATCAGCGCGTCGAGGCGGCGGCGCTTCTTGGGGCTCAGAGCTCGCGCTCGACGGTGTAGCGGGCGAGCGCGCGCAGGCGGCCCGGCGAGGGGAGGCGGTCGGCGAAGGCCAGGGCCTCCTGCAGGCAGGCCTGGGCCCGGGCGCGCGCCTCGTCGATGCCGAGCAGCCGGACATAGGAGGGCGGCCCGTCGTCGTCGGCGTCCTGATCAGCGTCCAGCACGTCATCGGCGATCTGGAAGGCCAGGCCCACCGCCTCGCCATAGCCGGCGAGCGCCGCGGTCTGCGCGGGGTCGGCCGCCGCGGCGATGGCCCCCATGGCGCAGGCGGCGGCGATGAGCGCCCCGGTCTTGGCGCGGTGGAGGCGCACCAGGGCCTCGACGGTGGTGATGGGGCCGTCCATGCCGACGTCATAGGCCTGCCCGGCGATCATCCCGACCGGACCCGCCGCCTTGGCCAACCGAGCGATCAAGGCCACCGCCTGCGAAGGCGGCAGCCCAGCACTGGCGATGTGACCGAGCGCGGCGGTCAGCAGGGCGTCCCCGACGAGCACGGCCGGGCCCTCGCCGTACAGCTTGTGGACGGTGGGCCGGCCGCGGCGCTCGTCGTCGTCGTCCATGCACGGCAGATCGTCGTGCACCAGCGAGTAGGTGTGGACCAGCTCCAGGGCCACGCCGGCCGCCCAGGCCGCCTCCGGGGGCGCGGAAGGCGCCGCGCTGCAGGCCTCCGCGGCCGCCAGCACCAGCAGCGGACGGAAGCGCTTGCCCCCGGTCTCGATGGGGTAGCGGCAGGCCTCGGCGAGCCGGGCAGGCGCGGCGTCGTCAAACACCGCGAGCAAGCGGCGATCCAGCTCGGGGCGCTGGGCGGCCATCCAGGCCTCGAGGGGCGCGCTCATCGGCAGCGGCATGCGGGCTCCAGGGCGGTTCAGCCGCCGACCGCGGGCGCAGCGCCGGGCTCCGCGGCGGGGGCAGCGGCGGGCATGGGCTCACAGGCGCGGAATTCTTCGACGGTCTTGAGCTTGGCGATGCCGATCTTCTCGGCCCCGCTCTCCCGCGCGGTGTCCATCACCTTGGTGATGACCTCGTAGGGGGCGTCGGGGTGGCCGTCCACGAAGATGAGCTTGTCGGCGCTCCCGATGCGCTTCTTGACCTGCTCGGCCAGCTCTTCGATGGTCACGGTCTGCCGGTTGAGCGTGATGGTCCCATCCGCGCAGACCGCCGCGAGGAGCTGGTCTTTGGGCACCTGATCCTCGGGCAGCGCCTCGGTCTGCTCCGGCAGCTTGCCTTGGATCTGAGAGATGGTGGGAGGGGTGATCACCATGAAAATGATGAGCATGACGAGCATGATGTCGATCAACGGGGTGACGTTGATCTCGTTCATGCCGCCGCCGCCCGACTCGCTGACCTTGAAGCCCACGGGCTACTCCTTTTCCTTCTCGACCGCGAGCAGCATGACGCTCATCCCGCCTTCGTTGAGCTCGTTCATGACCGCGTACACCTGCTTCCAGGTGAGCCGACGATCGGCCTTGATGAGGAGGCTGCGGGCGCCATCCTTCTTGTACTCTTCGTTCACCGCGGTGATGATCTCGCCCGCGGCCACCGGCTGGGTGCCCACGAAGACCGTCTCGTCCTGCTTGATGGCGATGGCGATGTTCTGGCCCAGATCTTGACCTTCCTCGACCGAGCGGGCCGCCGGCAGGCGCACGTCTACACCGGCCGTCAGCGCAGGCGTGACCACCATGAAGATGATGATCAGCACGAGCATGACGTCGACCAGCGGGGTGACGTTGATCTCGGCCATCGGGCCGCCTTTTTTGCCCCCGACGCTCATTCCCATGGGCTTGCTCCCTCAAGGGCACGGTGGCCCTCCGGCGCGCGCGCCGCCCAGCGGTTCACTTGGCTGCGGCCTGGCCGTCGACCGCGATGAGCTGCTTCTCGCACCAGTCGATCAGCTCCAGCACCGAGGTGTTCATGTCCCGGGTGATCGCGTCGACGCGGTGGGTGAAGAAGTTGAACAGCCACACGCCGACGATGGCCACCGCGATGCCGATGGCCGTGGCGATGAGCGCCTCGGCGATGGGCAGCAGCAGCTTGTCCATGTCGCCGCCGCCGTCGGCCATGGCCTGGAAGGCGCCGATGATGCCGAAGATCGTGCCGACGAGGCCCACGAAGGGGCAGGTGGCGCCAGTGGTCGCGAGGATCGCGAAGCCCTTGCGCAGCGAGGCGTCCTCGTCGATCGAGGCGCGCTGGAGGGCCCGCTCAGTGGCCTCCAGGCCGTGCCGGTCCTGCCGGGCGATGAACTCGGTGAGGCCGGGCACCAGCAGGTGGCCGAGGTAGCTGTCCTTGAACTCGGGCTTCTTGGCGATGGCCAAGGCGGCAGCGCCGTCGTTTTTGGAGAAGGGGCCTGCGAGCTCGCCGGCCAGGGCCCGCGACTGGTTGCGGGCCTTGGTGAGGGCCCAGAGCCGCTCCAGCGCCACATAGATGGAGCCGACGCCCATCGCGCCCATGGTGGCGATAACGAATCGAACCGGGCCGGTCGCCTGACCCCAAATCTCTACAAGATCGATCTGCACGCTATCCTCACTTCTTTGGCTTGTAGGCGATGGCGAGCTTGAAGCTCGCGGGCTGGGCTTTCCCGCCCTCTTTGTAGGGGTAGAAGCGCCACTGCAGCGCGGCCCGGCGGGTCTCTTCGTGGAAGGCGGCGGAGCAGCCGTCCACGGTGACCTCGGTGGGCTTGCCCTTCTCGTCGATGGAGATGGTGGCGGTGCACTTCTCCTCGCCGAGGCCGAGCAGGCTCGCCGCCTCCGGGTAGTCGGGCATCACGCGGGTGCGGGCCTGGACCTGGGACCAGTGGACCGACTTGGTGCCGGTGCCGCCGAGCTGACCGCCGAGCTGGCCGCCGATCACGCCGCCGACGACACCGCCGACCACGCCGCCCTCGACGCCGCCCTCCACGCCGCCCTCGACGCCCGCGGCCTCAGCCTCCTCGGGCTCGGGCGCGGCCTCTTCGGGCTCGGGATCGGGCTGGGGCTCAGGGTCGGGCTCGACCGGCTCCGGATCGGGATCCTTGGGCTTTTTGTCGGTCTTGGGCTTGCTGGAGGACCCACCCGCGGGCGGCGGAGGGGGCGGCGGCGGCGCGACGTCGACGAAGGTCACCTCGACGACCTCCTCCTCCTCGACGACCTTGGCCACCTCTTTGCCGGCGACGATCAAGGCGCCGATGAGGCTGCCCCACATCCCGAGAGAGAAGCCCATCGCGGTGAGCTGCTCGCCCAGCGGTCGCTTGCGCGTCTTTCCGACGGTCTCAAACATGGGCCTCCTCAATCCCGCGGCGGGGGCGGGACGATACACCATGCGCGCCTGCGTGTGCAGCGGGCAAGGGCGAGCGGGGCGATTTTACGCCCCCAGGGGGATAACACCCGCGGCGGGCCGGTGACGGGGCCGGGGCAGCCGTGGAGCGGCGCTAGCAGGTGGGGACGGCGGGGCCGGGTGTAAACGGGCGCCGAGTGGACCTGCTCAGGCGTCGATGCCGTCGGCGGGCGGGCTCAGCTCGATGATGCGCTGCTCGGCTTGATCGAGCAAGGCCTGGCACCGGGCCTGCAGCCGCACCCCGCTCTCGAAGACCGCGAGCGCCTCGTCCAGCGGCAATTCTCCGCTGTCGAGGCGGCGCACCGCGGCGTCGAGGGCCGCCATCGCGGCCTCAAAGGTCAGGGCGTCGGTGTCAGTGGACATGGGGGCTCCGACGGGCGCGGTCACCGCGCGGCCTTGGGCTTGAACAGGGCCATGCGCTCGATCTGCACCACCTGGTACGACAAGCGCTCGTCCTTCTCCAGATCACGGGCCACCAGGACCTGCTGGCCCTGCTGGTTGACCGCCACCCGCTCGGGCGCCAAGCGCACGTGCTTGCGCTGCTGATCGCGGGTCACGTACAGCATCTCGATGTGCTGGCCCTTGGCGATGGCCTCGTCACACAGCTCGCGCACCTCGCGGGGGCTGCGCCGGGGCGGCAGCTCGTCGCGCTTGCGCTTCTTCTGGCGGGCTTGGTGGCCAGAGCCGGGCACCGCGCAGAGGTTCTCGGGCTGCGTGTCGGCGGCCTGACCCTTCTGGACGAGGTCTTCGCGGTTGGTGCGCGACTCGGTGACGCTGCTGAGCAGGCGCTCCCGGGCATCGACCTGCTGCGGGTCGTCGGGGTAGCGCCGCACCTTGTTGGCCGGGGAGAAGCCGGTCTCGGCCAGCAGGCGGTTGAGCTCCTCCTGCCGGCTCCGATCGACCGCGTACATGCCGGGCACAAAACGGTGCAACAAGAAGGGCTTGAGGCGCCGGTTGCTCTCGAGGCGCCGGATCTGGGACCGGTGCACCGTGAGCAGCATCACGTCGTGGTACTCGATGTCGCCGTGGTGGCCCATCCAGCCGCGCAGCGTGTGCTCAACGTTGTCGGGCAGGCCGATCTGGCTGTTCTCGCGCAAGAACTCCAGCACGTCGTCCCGACGCCAGCCCTTCTCGAGCGCCTGCTCGATGGTGACCTCGGTGATCTTGTAGGTGTTGGCGCGGTCGCAGGCCGTCAGCTCGCCGAGCTCGCCGAGGCGGAACAGCAGCGTGGCGGGCAGGCCGGCTGGCGCCATCACCTCGAAGTTCGGCGTCAGGTAGAACTGCGTGAAGTCGCGCTCCTCATCGTCCTCCAGCATGGCGACGGCGCGCGGGCTCAGCCGGTAGAACTTCTCTTGGCCCCACTGACCGAGCTCCAGCATGCCGGCGTTGATCAGGGGCGTGAACGAGAAGCCCTCGCGGGCGCCGGCGTTCTTCGGCGTGGCCCAGAGGTCCTTGTGGAAGCGCTCGCGCCACTCCTCGCCGCGCCGCCACCGGCGGTAGAGCGCCTGGAGCGGACGCTCGGGCACCCACTGGCCGCCGAGGTCATGAACCGCCCAAAATACCCACTCCGACAGCGGAAAGCGCTTGTCGAGGGCGCCGAACAGCAGGTCCCGCCGGTCGCTGTCGTCGAGGCTCAGCCACTCTTCGACCACGGCCCGGTTGACGCTCAGGCGATCGCCCTTGAGCTCCACCATGCCGTGCATCATCAGAAAGTCGATGTGGAAGCTGAACAGATCGCTGTCGGGCGTCCAGAGCTGGTGGAAGAACTGGTCCATCTCATCTTTGTGGACCTTGAAGATGTCGTGCCGCTGCGTGAGGCGCGGCGGGTGCTGCGCGATGTAGGACGACAAGGACACGACGCTGAATTCGATCGGCGGGCAGAAGGGCCGCTCCTCGGACACCCGCACGCCCTCGTGGTTGAAGCTCGGCAGCACGAGGTCTTCTTTGAGGTGCTCCAGCATCAAGGGGATGAGCGGCTCGGGGATGAGGTAGAAAAACTCCCCGTCCTTCTCGTCGGAAGCGGCCAGCAGGCCCTTGTCGCCGAGGGTCGCGAGCACCTTGGTCCACTCGCGGTCGCTGCCGCCGAGGGAGAGCACGAGCTCTTGGCGCAGCTCCTCGTGGTGGCCGAGGCCCCCGCACTGGACGAGCAGGCTCAGGGCCTGCCGATCCCGCTGGTGCAAGCTGCGGATCAGCCCGCCGAGGCGGTTGCCCACGGCCAGCGCGCGCACCGTCAGCTGGATCATCCGCTCTTTGCTGGTGACGCGGCCGGGCTGCCCGCCGAGGCCCGAGTAGAGCTGATTGACGATCTGATCGCTGGTGCGGTTGAAGTAGTCGGCGAGCGCCTCCACCTCTTGCTTCGACATCTTCCGGCGGCGCGCCGGACCGCTCTGCACCGGCCCGCGCGAGGGGTGCCCGGCGAGGCGCCGGCGGGGCACACGACCGGTGCGGGGCAGGGCGACGGTGGTGCCGCCGCGCTGATCATCCCGCCCGCGCTGATCCTCGCCTCGGCCTCGACCGCCGCGGCCGCCCCGGGGCTCCGCGCGGGGCTCATCGCCCCAGTCGCCGTCGGGCCAGTCGCCGCCGCCGTCGAGGTCGTGCCCCGCCCGGTCGGGCACGCGCTCGATCCGCTGTGGGCCGTTGTTTCCGCCACGTCCGCGGCCGCGCCGGGACCCCGGATGGCCGCCCTCACCGCCGCCCTCGCCGCTGCCGGCGTAGCCGCCGTGGCGGCCGCCGCCTTGCCCACCGCCTTGCCCGCCGCCGCGACCCGCATCGCTGCGCGGGGCGTCGGCCCGGGGGCCCCCGCCGCGCGCGCCCTCGGGGCGCCCCCCTTCAGAACGCCGACCGTCGGGCCCACCGCCGTGGCGGGGCTCATCGGGGCGTCGGCCGTTGTCTCGGCGGCCCTGCTGCTGGCGCGGATCGCCGCGACCCTCGGGTCGACCGTCCGGCCGACCGTCCGAGCGACCCTCGGGCCGACCGTCGGCGCGACCCTCGGGCCGACCGTCCGGGCGCGGCTCGCCCCGGGGTCCGGGCCGCAAATCCACACCATCTGGATGAGGATGGCCCTCTACACGCTGATCTCGCCGACCACGGCCCTGCTGCTGGCCCTGGCCGCGATCGGCGCGCTGCAGCGCCGGGGCCTGGGGCTGGCGCTGCGGCGCCGGTGCGCGTCGGTCGGGGGCGGCGCCGCGCGCGTCGCCTGCCTCTCCACCCTCGCCCCAGCCGCCCGGCTCATCGCCGTGATCATCGCCGCCGTCGTCACCTTCATCGCCGGTGTCGACGCCCGTGCCCTCGGCCCCCTCGACGCCGGCCGCGCCCTCTGCGCCCTCTCCGCCGCGACGAGGCCGCCGACGCCGCCGACGACGACGACGATCTGAACCCGGGAGGGACCGTTCCTGCTCATCCAAACCCATCAGCTCTCTCGACTGGGGCTCGCGCCGGGGCGAGCGCAGGGGCGAGGGGGCGCGGACTGGCGCCATGCTCGCCGGGTTGGGGCCTCAGACGGCCTTTCTGTCTTCGATGTGGTAGCGGTAGCCTTGCTCTGTGAGGAAAAGCTGCCGCTTGAGGGCGAAGTCTTGCTCTTTGGTGTCGGTGGTGACCACCGTGTAGAAGATCGCCGGCTTGGCCTTGGGGCGCAGGATGCGGCCGAGGCGCTGCGCTTCTTCTTGGCGGCTCCCAAAGGAGCCCGAGACCTGGATCGCGATGTTGGCGTCGGGCAGGTCGATGGAGAAGTTCGCCACCTTGCTCACGATGAGCAGCTTGATCTTGCCCGAGCGGAAGGCGCCGAAGAGCCGCTCGCGCTCATCGTGGGGCGTCTTGCCGGTGATGAGCGGGGCCCGGAACCGGCGGGAGATGTCTTCGAGCTGATCGACGTAGGTGCCGATGATGAGCACGTTGTCGTCGATGTGCCGCCGCAGCAGCTCGTCGATGACCGACATCTTGGCGGGGTTGGCGCTCGCGATGCGGAACTTGTCGATCTCGGCCGCCTTGTCATAGCGCGAGAGCGCGGCCGGCGGGAAGGGCACCCGCACCTCAAGGCAGCGGGTGTCGGCGATGAAGCCCTGCTCTTGCAAGGTTTGCCAGGGCAGATCGTAGCGCTTGGGGCCCACCAAGGCGAAAACATCGCCCTCGCGGCCATCTTCGCGAACCAGCGTCGCGGTGAGCCCGAGGCGGCGGCGGCCCTGCAGCGTGGCGGTGGCGCCGAAGACCGGCGCGGGCAGGAGGTGGACCTCGTCGTAGATCACCAGCCCCCAGTCCTGATCTTCGAACAGGTGGAGGTGCTCGAACTCGGCGGTCTTGGTGCGGCGCCAGGTGAGGATCTGGTAGGTGGCGACCGTAACGGGCCGGATCTCCTTGAGATCCCCCGTATACATGCCGACTTGGTCGGGCCGCAGGTTGGTCTTGTCGAGCAGCTCGCGGTGCCACTGAGCGACGGCCGCTTGGTTTGTGGCCAAGATCAAGGTCTTGGTTTGGACCATGCTCATGGCGGTCATGGCGACGATGGTCTTTCCGGCCCCGCAGGCCAGGACCACCACGCCGCAGCCGCCGAGGGGCGAGCCCTCGTCCCACCACCGGCGGGCCGCCTCGAGCTGGTAAGGGCGCGGGTGGAAGGGGCGGTCGGTGAGCGCGGTGTGGGCGCGCAGGGTGGTCTCGAGGTGCTCGCCGGCGCGGAAGCCCGCCACGTCTTGCACCGGCCAGCCGGCCTGCAGCGCGCGCTGCTTGAAGATGCCGCGGTGGCCCTGCAGGATCGCCCAGTGACGGCGGCCGTCCTCAACCAACAGCTCGGCGAGGCTGCGCTCTTTGGTGACCAGCTTGGCCACGTAGCCGCTGCCGAATTCGAGGCGCAGCAGCTTGTCGGGCTCGGTGGGGTGCGCGATCAGCTTGACGAGGCCGTAGCGCTCGATGGTCTCGCTGGTCTTGGTGAGCACCTCTTGAGGCACGTCAAACTTCGACAGCCGCTTGAGGCCCTCGGTGATCTCCGCCACCGTCATGCCGGCCGAGGCCGCGTTCCACAAGGAGAGCGGGCTGATCCGGTAGGTGTGCAGCAGCTCGGGCGAGGACTCGAGCTCGGCGAAGCGGCCGAGAAAATCGCGCGCCTCTTCGTAGCGGCGGTGGCGCGCCTCGAGCAGGACCTTGCCGTCCCCCTGAACGATGAGGGGGTTCTCAGGCCGGATTTGCATCGGTCATCGTTTGGGCCTCCGGCACGGACGCCACAGGGGCGCGCGGCCTCGCCAATGGGAGGGATCAGGCGGACAGGGAGCGTTCGAGGCGCGCGCCGAAGTGCAAAGGGGCGGGCGGATCGGAGGTTCGCGTAGGTGGGTGCGGCTGTGGGCGTCTTGGACACACAGGCGTCGGGCGCCGGAGGCGCGGGGACGCGACGAAGCGTCTGCGGACATCGCCAGCCGGAGCTGCGCAACGACCCGGGGTGCGGGCTCCGCGAGGGGCCGTCGGGCGTCATCCAAGATGACCGAGCCGAGGACCCAAGAGAGCTGCAGCGCGGGAGGAAAGCCCGCTGCCAGACCTC
Organism: Deltaproteobacteria bacterium; assembly: GCA_947462115.1. GTDB lineage: Bacteria > Myxococcota_A > UBA796 > UBA796 > UBA2385 > JAEUKK01. The sequence goes on from CANHON010000066.1 coordinate 15,362, forward strand.
ACCAGCGCCGGCACACCCGAGGTGGACCGGCGGCGAGGCGTCGCGCTCAACCGCGCTGCGTTCACCTGGACTCGGACATTAGCCCATTCTGGAGCTTTGTCAAGCTGCAGACCGCCGGGATGGGCCGCTCAGCCCAGGAAGGGGTAGCGCCAATCGGTGGGCGGGCAGAGGTTCTCCTTGATGGTCCGAGGCGAGCACCAGCGCATCAGGTTGGCGGGCGCGCCGGCCTTGTCGTTGGTGCCGCTGCGGCGGGCGCCGCCGAAGGGCTGCTGGCCGACCACCGCGCCAGTGGGCTTGTCGTTGATGTAGAAGTTGCCCGCGGCTTGGCGCAGGGCCCCGGTGGCCTCGTGGATCGCGCGGCGGTCATTGGCGAAAACAGCGCCAGTCAGAGCATACTCGGCGCCAGAGTCGATGGTCTGCA